>CBFDBN010000295.1:0-5416 GCA_965603055.1 uncultured bacterium
ATATATAAATGAAAGATATGGGATTGACACGATTAAAGAGTTATGGTCAGAAGGATTCATTGTTTTAGAGAAAAAATTGAAAAAAAATTTATTATCTATTGAACAAGAGTGGTTGCGAGAAATTCAAAATTATGAAAATGAAAAAATTGATTATGAGGAAAAAATATTTTTAATTTATGGTAAAAAATTATAGCGAAACACACCTGAAAAATTATTTAGTTGTTTTATTTTAAGCTACATAAATCAATGTAAATTTGTATTATAACACTTCAATCCACTTGACTGGAACAGCGTTTGTTAAATTCGAATTTAAGTGCTCGCAATATATTTTTTTATAATTTTGAAATACTGTGCGTCACATGTTCCAGCAAGTGATCAAATCGTTATGTTAAAAAAAAATGAAACAATTTTATTCTCATATTCAGTATTTTGTGTACCTCATGAGGAGCTAAGAATGTTTATTAGGGCTCTACTCCTTATTTTATTTATCGCTATTATAGCTTGTGAGAAACAAAAGGAGCGATCAATAACAGGCCCATCTGAAGTTGAAGTTGTGCCTGACTCATATTTATCATATATCCAGGAATTAGATAGTCTAATCTATCCACTAATAAGTGTGTCACCTGGATGGAATTGTGATGATTTGCAGCCTTTATCATTTTTAGGTAAAGCCAAAATTGTAGGACTGGGTGAAGCTACTCATGGCACTTCTGAATTCTTTAGATTGAAACACAGAATATTCAGGTTCTTAGTCGAGAATTACAATTTAAGAATTTTTGGTTTTGAAGCAGATATGGGCGAATCTATTTTTATTGATCGGTATATTACTACCGGCGAAGGCGATATCAATGAGATAATGAAAAACAAGATGCATTTTTGGACATGGAAAACTTTAGAAGTTAAAGAACTGTTAGAGTGGATGAAAACATACAATGAAAATAAGTCCGAAGAACAAAAGATACATTATATGGGTGTTGATTGCCAGTGTTTTACTTATCAACCCAATTTGCTTTTAGAATATTTTAAAAAAGTCAAACCAGAATTTATTGCTGAAATCAATATAACACTTAATATGATAAAAGCCATGAACAATACACCGTTTTTAAACATAAAGGAATATTATCAAAATATAGATTATAAACAAAAGCAAGAACTATCTGATAGCCTTGGTTATGTTTTAACAAAAATAAATGATATTGAAAGCGAATTAATTTCTAAATCATCACATTTTGAATATCAATATATGCGACAGCTTATTAGAAATATGCAGCAAGTTAATGACGTTATATTTGCGTTTGCACATAATGATAAAAGTATAAATTATAGAGACAAATATATGGCAGAAAATGCAATTTGGCTTTCTACATTGTTTGGAGAAAACACTAAAATAGCCATCTGGGCGCATAATGGACATGTAGCATTTGATCCATATTATCGTTTTATGGGATATCATCTCAAACGTGAAATAGATTATCAATATCAAGTTGTAGGATTTAGTTTTTCGACAGGATCTTTCCTTGCTGTAAATTCGAGAGGGGGAATAGGAATTCAAACAATAAATACCAGTCCACCAATGGGTTCTCTAAATTACATCTTTTATAAAGCCAAATATGATAATTTTATTCTCAAAATAGCAGATATTCCAACTGATTCAGAATTGGGGAATTGGATATCGTTACCGAGACCGCTCTTGTCGATTGGAGCTGTGTTTTGGGGTGATCCTGATTACTATTATTACGATATTCCATTAAGAAAGAATTATGATGTTATTATTCATTACGATAGAACAACAGAAGCTGTCAGATTAGCCAATTAGTTTTTAAAAAGAAATTTTTTAGAAATAATTGATGATTATAAATAATCTCAATAATAACTTAAACCGAATAACATTCTTAAAAGCAATGGGCATGGGGCTGATATCATCCTCATTATCTTTTCTGGGATTTATAGCGTTTCAAAATAAGCCAAACGTGCTGTTTATCGCAATTGATGATTTAAACGATTGGATTGGCTGTCTTGGAGGCAATCGGAAGCGGCAAAATTTATCATGGTCAGTTTGTTGATCCTGAATCCTGGAATGACTACTGGCTTTCAAAAACGCAAGATCGTCCACCTGATCCAAAACCTGAAAATTTTCCACTAAATGGTATTCAAAAAACTGCTCAATTTGATTGGGGCCTGCCAACGCACATAAAGAAGAAATGAGTGATTGGAAGGTAGCTGATTGGGTAATTAGTCAAATACAACAGAAGCATGAAAAGCCTTTGTTTCTTGCATGTGGATTTTTCCGTCCCCACTTGCCCAGGTATGTACCGCCGCAGTATTTTGATATGTATCCATTAGAAAATATAACATTGCCTGAAGTGAATGAAAATGACCTTGATGATATTCCCCCAGGGGTAGGAAAATAGCTCGAAAAAGGAATCGTAAAAAATGATTTTTGAATCAGTAATTACCAAATTGAGCTTTAAATTTGAAATAAATCGAAAATAATAAACGCCAATTTAACTTTATTTTGAGAAGGAGTTACAATGATTAATTTAACAAATTATGAAGCATGGTTTGTTACTGGCAGTCAGCATCTTTACGGTGAAGAAACACTCAAACAGGTGGCAGATGATTCGAACAAAATTGCCAGGGCTTTATCAGACTCAGCGAAAATTCCTGTTAAAATCGTTTTTAAGCCTGTTTTAAAAACGCCCGATGAAATATACAAATTATGCCTGGAAGCAAACGCATCCCCAAACTGCATTGGAGTAATCACCTGGATGCATACCTTTTCTCCCGCCAAAATGTGGATTGCAGGATTAAAGATTTTGCAAAAGCCATTCGTCCATCTTCATACCCAATTCAATCGCTTGATCCCCTGGGCAGATATTGATATGGATTTTATGAATTTGAACCAATCGGCGCATGGCGGACGGGAATTTGGTTTTATCTGCACCCGACTGAAATTGAACCGAAAAGTTATCGTCGGTTACTGGCAGGATGATGATGTTCAGGATGAGCTGGCAAAGTGGCTTCGTGCTGCCTGTGCCTGGCACGATTCACAGGACGCCAAAATAGCCCGATTTGGAGATAACATGCGTGAAGTTGCTGTCACCGAAGGCGATAAAGTGGAAGCGCAATCCCGATTGGGATATGCGGTGAACGGCTTTGGCGTTGGCGAGCTGGTTGAATATGTTAAAAAAGTAACCGATGCGGAGATCGATAAACTGATTTCTATTTATCTCGAAACTTACCATATTTCCAAAACAGTGCGGGAGAGCGAAAATCTCCAACATGCGCTCCGAGAAGCCGCTAAAATTGAGCTGGGGATGCGGACTTTTTTAGAGGCCAGAAATTTTAAAGGCTTTACCACAACATTTGAGGATCTGTACGGACTGGAGCAGTTGCCAGGATTGGCAGTTCAGCGATTAATGGCAGATGGCTACGGTTTTGGCGCCGAAGGTGACTGGAAAACAGCGGCGTTGGTTCGGGCAATGAAAGTGATGAGTTCAGGTCTGGATGGCGGCGTCTCCTTTATGGAAGACTATACTTATCATTTAGAGCCAGGTGGAATGAAAGTTTTAGGCGCTCACATGTTAGAAGTGTGTCCCTCAATTGCCGTTGGAAAACCATCATTAGAAATTCATCCCCTTTCAATAGGTGGAAAAGCCGATCCAGCACGATTGGTATTTGATGTTCCTGATGGACAGGCCGTGAATGCATCTATAATCGATCTTGGCAATCGATTTCGAATGATCGTTAATCCAGTAAAAGTCGTAACGCCAGATGCACCACTTCCCAAACTACCAGTAGCACGCGTCGTGTGGATTCCCGATCCAAATCTGAAAATCGGTGCAGCAGCCTGGATATTGGCTGGAGGTGCGCATCATACTGGTTTTGGGCAAGCAATTACTGCAGAGCATCTGGAGGACTTTGCAAGTATGGCAGATATAGAATTCTTGCAGATTGATGAAAATACGACTCTTTCCGATTTAAAGAAGGAACTTCGTTGGAACGATGTTTATTACTTCTTGGAAAAATAAACTATTTTATGATGGAGTATGTAGAAAATGAAAAGCATAATGAAGCAACTCATATTAGCGATATTCATTGCAGATGACATCCTGGAACATAATCCTGTAGTTGGGGTTGAATTCTTCAAAGAACCGAAGCGAAGTGTAAAATTTCTATCTGATGAAGAAGCCAAACGATTAATTGATGCATGCGACACATTAGCGATCAAAACATTTGTTGTTCTCGGATTAAATACCGGAATGCGCCTGAATGAATTACTCTCATTAAAATTTTTCATCAGAAAGGTAGTGCTATGAAAGCGCCGAGAGAAACCATGGCAAATGCCAAAACTTATAATATTTACAATGAGGCAAGAAAAGAAAAAATACGCTTGGATTTGAATGAAAACGCCTGGGGCTGTTCACCGAAAGTATTAGCAGCATTAACAAAATTGTCAATAGAGGACATTTCGCTCTATCCAGCTTACGATTCGTTTCAAAAGCAGCTCGCCAGGCATTATCAATCTGACACTGAAAATGTGATGATTTCCAACGGCGCTGATGATTCCATTCGCTGTGTGTTCGACTGTTTTGTTGAGAAAGGGGACGAAATTCTTCTGCCGGTACCGAATTACGGGATGTTTGATATTTATTCAAGAATTCGAGGGGCAAAGATCGCCCAGGTTTCATACAACAAAAATTTTTCTTTTCCCACTCAAAAGCTATTGGATTCGATTTCTGAAAAAATCAAATTAATTATCATCGTCAATCCTGCCAATCCGCTGGGGACGGTAATTGCTGAACAGGAATTATTTGAGATTCTTGAAACGGCAAAAGATTCGTTGGTCCTGTTAGACGAGACATACTTCCATTTCGTGGGAAAAACTTATGTCCCACTGATCGAAAAGCACGACAATTTAATCATTGTACAGACCTTTTCCAAGGCGTATGGTTTAACGGGATTGCGATTGGGGATACTATTTTCTGATGCAAAAAATATTCATCATCTGGCAAAAGTAAATCTCCCTTTTGCAGTAAATAGCCTGGCATTGAAAGCGGGGTGTATTGCATTGGAAAATCAGGATTTTATTCAGCAGGTGGTGAAAAATGTTCAAATTGAGACTGAATTTCTTCAAAGGGAGCTGACAAAGCTGGGCATTGAAACTCGTGCCGGTAAAACCAATTTTCTATTGATGAAGATTGGTGATCGGGCAGATAAGGTTTATCAGCAATTGCAGAGTCGAGGTGTCCTGCTGAGAAATTTGAGCAAATATCCGATGCTGCAAGGATATTTGCGCATTAGCATTGGGAAGCGGGAGGATAATTTGAAATTGTTGGAATCACTTCACCTCCTTCTTCCATTGATTTAAGATTATGATTGGATGGGGAAATTAATTTAATCATTAATTGAAAAA
>CBFDBN010000296.1:0-5389 GCA_965603055.1 uncultured bacterium
AAACTCTGCTGCCCCCGTTTCTCCTTGTGGGGAAATACTTAAAAAGTAATCTAAAAGTCAAAATTCCAAACTACTGCGTTTTGAGTATATGTATAGATTAAAACGTTTAAAAATATCCGTAATCATTTCCATTATTTCATTATGTGTCCTTCAATGTATACAGCCTGGAGCGTCTTATGTTGACAGCAGAAAAATTGCTCGAGAGTCCCATCTAAAATTGCGGGAACGCCAGGACAATAATTACACTGAAAAAACGCGAGAATTTTTAAATCATATTAAATATTACCTGGGAACTCCGTACCAGTATGGCGGTAATTCTCGCCAGGGGATGGATTGTTCGGGATTTGTATCCGTTGTATTTCGGGAAAGTTTCGAAATCGAGATTCCTCATAATGCAAGCCAGATTTATCGACAATGCCAGAAATTAGCTCCCCGGGAACTAAATTTGGGAGACCTGGTTTTTTTTCGTACCGCGAAAACTAAAAAAATAGATCACGTGGGAATTTACCTGGTAAAAAATTATTTTGTCCATTCCAGCGTGAGTCATGGAGTGGTTGTTTCTGAATTAACCGACAAATATTATCGGTCACGTTTTGCTGGTGCTGGCAGAATCATCGACCTGGGGGAAATTCCTTTCGATAATAATAAACTGAAATAGAAAAAGTCTTTTTTAAATAAAGAATTAATCTGGAGGTACAATGAAAATCGTTATCATTGGGGCTGGAGCTGTTGGTGGCGTTATTGCGGCTCACCTTTCTAATCTTAATTATAATATTCAACTGGTCTGTAAACATCGAGAAATTTTAGAATCAATTGAAAATAATGGTTTGAGGATTGATGGAATTAAGGAACCGGTTATCTGCTACCCGGATACGGTGATCGATATTTCGCAGATTGCGGACAAACCGGATATTGTTTTTCTGGCTACAAAAGCAAACGAGATTAAGGAATTAGTTCAAAACATTGTACCTTTTTTGAAAAATGACACGGCTGTTGTCTCGCTTCAGAACGGAATTTGTGAGGATTTTGTCGCAGAAATTGTCGGACCAGATCGAACTGTTGGTTGTGTTGTCGACTGGGGCGCGACAATGCACGCTCCCGGGCGAATTGAGCTCACTTCAGATGGTGGATTTATTATCGGTGAGCTCGATGGAGAAGTTACCCATCGATTGCTTATTCTTAAATCAATGCTTGAGAAAATTTTTAAAGTGAAAATAAGTTCCAATATTTATGGCGCACTCTTTTCTAAATTAATTATCAATTCATGTATCAATACCCTGGGTGCAATTAGCGGGCTTTATTTAGGAGAGTTGCTTAATTTAAATATTGCTCGGTCAATATTTTTACATGTTCTTACGGAAGGCGTCCAGGTAGCGAAAACCAGCCAGGTAAAACTCGAAAAAATTGGTGGCAAAATTGACCTTTACAAATTTGCGCTTAAGCCAAAGGAATTAAGTAACAATTTTTCCATGCCATTATTAATGAAACATCTTATGATCCAGTTAATCGGACTGAAATATCGACGAATAAAATCATCTTCATTGCAATCATTGGAACGAGACAAACCAACTGAAATTGACTATCTAAATGGATATATTATTAAAAAAGCCCAGCAATTTAATATCCCGGTACCAGTCAATCAAAAATTGGTTAATATCGTGAAGCATATTGAAACCGGAAAAATAAAAATCGATCGAGAAAATTTATTTCAAGTTTTATAATTAATTGTATCGAAATTTCAAAGTTTGAGTCAAGCATACAATGAAAAAAATTACAAGGAGTAACGGAGTAAACAGAGATTCACAGAGATTTTTTGGGGGGGATTATTTGACGATTAGAAAACTCCGTGCAGACTCCGCTTGCTCTGCTTCTCATTGTAAGGGAATTGGTCATTAATTATTTTGCGCCAGTTTTACATAGTTACTTAATTTATGAGTCAATGCGGCGATTCGTTGAACCATAAAAATTGCTTGCATCTTTCTATTCTAATCACTATATTTAACAGTTTTTAACTTGAAAAACCAGGGCAAAAACGATAACACTGAATTTTGTGAATGAAATTTTTGGAATCATATTTATTTAAGGAGTAGCAGCTATGCCAGTAATGCACAAAATGCGAGAAAACACGCATATTATTTTATTTTTCTTGCTGGTGATGTTTGTATTGAGTATGACCATCGGCGGACTGGTCGGGGGAGCAGATATTACTCACCTGTTTGGACGTCGCCCGGATACCGTTGCATCGATCAATGGAGAAAGAATTTCTTATGAACAATTTAACAACTTTCGACAACAACAAATAGAAGCATACCGGCAGCAAAATCAGAAAGAACCACAGGGTTACGAATTACAACGACTGGAAGAAGATATCTGGGAATCTCTAATACGTGATATGCTTATCAAGCAGTTTGCCGAAAAAATGAAAATTGGGGCAACTAAAAAGGAGATCGCCTATCACATTTTTGAAAATCCGCCAGAATTTTTACAAACAAATCCTAATTTTCTTGACGATAACGGCAATTTTGATATCAAAAAGTACCAGGCAGCGTTGAGTGATGAACGAAATATGGATTTCTGGACTAATATTCAGAATTACCTGCTGGGGACAATACCATTTAATAAAATCTACCAGGAAGTGATGACCTCTGTATTTGTTTCCGATGAAGAAGTGAAACAGGAATTTATAAAACGAAATCAAAAAGTAAAGGTAAAATATATTTCTTTTAATTCAAATGATTACAAGATCGATGATACTGAAAGCAGTCAGAAGGAAATTGAAACTTATTTCAGCGAACACAAAGAAGATTATAAAGAGGAGGAGAAACGAAAGATACAATACGTACTATTTGAAGTCACTCCAACCTCTTCCGATACCGGTGATGCATTATTTCTTGTCGAAACATTGATGGACAGCATCAACCAGGGGATTGAATTTGCTTACCTTGCCCAAAACTATTCTGATGATCCCGGCTCGGCTGCAAAAGGCGGTGATTTAGACTATTTTGAAAGAGGCGCCATGGTTAAACCATTTGAAGAAGCTGCCTTTGGAGCCAACATCGGCGATATTGTTGGGCCAATTTTTTCTCAACATGGTGTTCATATTATCAAAGTTGAAGATAAAAAAATCGAGGATGATAAAGAAAAAGTTCGTGCTCGTCACATTCTCTTGAAGGTTAAGCCTTCAGCTAATACTTATGAAATTGTTCGAGATAATACGAGCTATTTCTCTGAGGCTGCCCAGCGGGAAGGTTTTAGCCAGACTGTGATCAGCGAGAAAGCTAAAGTCGATACGACTGATTTCTTCACCAACAATGGTTTCATCCCAAAGCTGGGTGTACAAAAGTTGATTGTCGATGGGATTTTCCACGCCAAGGTCGGGAAGGCAAGCCGCTATCATCATATTGAAGATCGTGGCTACATTGTTTACCAATTGATAGAAATTCAAAAAGAAGGAATTAAACCGTTAAAGGATGTCGAAGCGACGATTAGAAATATGATTAAGCGGGAGAAACAAAAGGAGCTTGCCGAAAAAGCCGCCAGGCAACTTCGAGAGAATATTCAGATTCCTGATGATTTCGAAAGACTGGCTGATCAAGACTCTATCCTCATCTTTGAAACTGAGTTTTTTGCTCTCAATGGTTTTGTACGAAATGTTGGACGAGATACTGATTTCAATGGTGTGGCTTTTGGCTTGGAAGTTGACGAAGTTTCTTCTGTTATCAATGGCGCCCGGGGGGCGTATCTAATCAAAATGGTCGAAAAGCAAGAATTTGATAACACCGCTTTTCATAATCAAAAACAAAGTCTCATGGCAGAACTGGTTCAGCAAAAGCAACGGAATGCCTACAATAACTGGTATACCAACCTGAAAGAGAACGCCAAAATCAAAGATTTTCGATATATGTTCTTCTAAAAAAATGTAGGGCAAGATGGCATCTTGCCCTATTTTTCAAATAAAATAGAACTTTCAATCCTTCGGTGAGTAATTATATTGTCAAATAAATAAAGATTGGATAAAGCGAATCTGAAGGGAGTTCTACATGCAACCTGATCCGACCAGGCTCATTGAACAGGCTGGCATTACCACCCCGCTGATTGGATGCTACGATGCACCTGAAACTGACCCATTTGCGCCCATAACCATTCCCAAACCGGAAACCCGAACCTGCACATTTGCTTTTTATAAACAATGGCTCCATGGTAAGACGCTTCATTTGACTAAAGATAATTTCGGCTGTAGAGGCGCCAGAAAATGGATTTTCGGTTTTGAAACTTGGTCTCGTAAAGATTTCATCAAATTTCTGGTTGATGAAGAAGGTTTAAAATCATCTCATGACTTGATGAATCAATGGATCGAATATAATAAACCATACCAACCAGAACACCCAAATATTTTGATTGGACCTTTGAAAGCGGATCAATATCAGTACCTCAAAAGCGTCACATTCTATGTCAACCCTGACCAGCTTAGCTTATTGATGATCGGGGCACAGTACCATACCGCACCTGGCGACCCGATGCCCGTAATGGCGCCGTTTGGCGCCGGTTGTATGCAATTGCTGCCGCTTTTTAAAGACCTGTCGATCCCCCAGGCAATGATTGGGGCAACGGACATTGCCATGCGCCAGTATCTGCCGCCCGATCTTCTTGCCTTTACAGTCACGATACCATTGTTTGAACAGCTTTGCGCCCTGGATGAAAATAGCTTTCTTTACAAACCTTTCTGGCAGCGGTTAAGAAAGGCGAGAGGATCTAAAGTTTAGATAAGGACGAAATTCAATAATGGAACATACATTAGAAGTATTTTTCGAAGATGAGCTTATTTTCCACAGTGATGGCAAATGGCTGCATCCGCTTTTTGAGTTGGAGAACTTTTTAAAACGAAAAAATTATGATCCAGGATCTTTGATAGTTAAAGATAAAATTGTTGGCAGGGCAGCAGCCCTGGTCCAACTCTATCTTGGCGTCAAATCCGTCAGTGCTGTAATGATGAGCAAACTGGCAAAAGAACTGTTCGATCATTTCCAGATCGATTATCATTATGAAAATTTAGTTGATCGAATTCAGTGTCGTACCGAGGAATTGTTGCAGGATGAGTACGATCCGAGTAAGGCTTATGAAATGATTAAAAATTTGGGGAATTAGTATCTAAAAAGTTAATTACTTGCCCAATGGGCAAAGACTTTTTAGCTCACAGAATTGAAATCTCTCAGAATAAAAAACATAAGAATTTTATTTCCGACAATTTACCACGCTCTGCCGGTTTATGGATTAGATCAACGCTTTTTTGATAGACATTACTCCATTTTTCATGTACTCCTCTAATTATGTTGGAATAGACTTCTGCAAAATTAAGAATTTGATGTCATTTCGAACGGAACGAAGTGGA
>CBFDBN010000297.1:0-5366 GCA_965603055.1 uncultured bacterium
TAATCCACTACCACGGTGCTGAGGCATTACAATAAGCAGTCACATTTCAAGCAGAATATATCAAAAATGAGACGCTGGCGAATGAGTTGATTAATAAAATCGAATTAACTGACTATCAAAAAGAATGGAACATTAACGGTGAAAAAATTGTTGTGGGAATCACTAAAATTTAAAACTATCTTCTTATTTTCTAAACAACTGGAGTAAGCAACTATGGTGAAAAGTTAATTGAGGAGAAATCGACTTATGGAGCAACTCAATCTTGAATATTTTAAAAATATGATTTTGGATAAGCATAAAGAAATTTTGGAGGAGTTAAACGAAGGAGAATTAAAAGAGTCAATAAAGGAAGGACCTGTAGACAAATCGTATGCCTTTCATATGGCAGATGCAGGTTCGGATAGTAATGAGAGAGAAAAATCATTTTTAGTCGCCTCGATAGAAGGAAATATTTTAGCGGAATTAAAGGACGCACTTGAGCGAATTAAAAATGGCAGCTATGGGATTTGTGCAATTTGTGACGAACCGATTCATGCTAAGCGATTGGAAGCCATTCCGTATGCCAAACTCTGTCTCGATTGTAAAGCAAATGAGGAGCGTGTTTGATCTGGATGCTGGATGCTGGATGCTTGATGCTGGATAATGTAACATCCGACCAAATCAGGTAAGAAGTAACTCTGGTGATTTGAAACTGAAAAGCAGCTAAAGAATGGGAGTTAGATTGGTGGAATTAAAATCGGCGCGTTGACTGAAGCGGAGTTGGGAATTAATGAAGCGGGATAAGGTCATAACCAGGCGTTTGCACCTGACCCCGCTGCTGTGGGTTTGATTGAGTTTGAGAGGTTAATTCAGCAGGTCGGTTTGTTTATTGAGTTTGTCTGAGGCGGGGCCGGTGAAACGCATGCTGTTATTTGCGCATACTATGTTCCATAAAATGCAATAATTACAGGTTATTTTTTGAGCGAATATGCTATCAGTGGTCTTTTAGAATCAAAAATGAAAAGTTCAATTTTTGTTTTTTTTTGGTTCTGAGAAAGCCAGGAGGTTCAAATAGTGGAAAATAGATACAATAAAAGTAACAATAGAAAAGTCGAATTACCTAAATTTGATCCTGAACCGAGTGGAGAATTCGCTTATAAAGTGTTGAAAGAGACAAAAGTCAAAGGGATTCTAATAGGCAGATTGGCTGTTTGGGCCTGGGTTGAAGACTCCGCAAGACAATCTTATACTAAAGACTTAGACATCGCAATATCCCAGAGGGATCAACCCGCTATTGTGTCATATTTAACCAATAAAGGATTTAAAATCCAGGATTTATCCGTTGGAGGATTTAATATTACCGAAGAACGAATAAACGTAAAAGTTGATT
This sequence comes from uncultured bacterium, assembly GCA_965603055.1. GTDB lineage: Bacteria > Zhuqueibacterota > Zhuqueibacteria > Thermofontimicrobiales > Thermofontimicrobiaceae > CBFDBN01. Next base: position 1,370 of record CBFDBN010000297.1, read on the forward strand.
TCATTCATCGAAACTCTATAGAATGGGGGGATCTAAGCCGATTATTTGAGGAAGCTATTGAAAAATCTTTTGAAAGTCGTAATACAGTCACTATGGGGGGAATATCTCTGTTCCTTGTACCGGTCGAATACTTGATCGTCATGAAAATTGGCACAGCAGAACGGAAAGATGAAGAAGATGTGAAACATTTGCTTGAGATGGTTGATTCCGTTGATGTAAACAAGTTGAGAGATGTTACAAGTCTTTATTTAGGTCCTTTAGGAAAGGCAACGCTGGAGAACATTTTGCGAGAGGTAGGCCACTCTGAAGCACGACCAAGGGGAAAATATGTTAGTTAGAGAATTTCCTTATTTGAATGAAAAATTCGGTGAAGATTACCTACAGGAATAAAAAGTTAAAAAGTGAATTAGCACAAGTCAATATAAAGTTAAGAAAATTAAAGACAGAGTTGAAATCCCTGGAGCATAGAAAAAGAGAATTATTGGAAGATATTAACGAATAGAAATTAATAATTACCATTTTCATAAACAAAGACAATCCGTGGGTTGTCGTAAAGGTATAACGTGTTCAAATCAAACATAAAATTATTAGGATGGTCTACCTTCATTGTCATAATTGATCAATTTACCAAAATATTGATCAAACGATTTATGGAGGAACAGGATTCAATCTCCGTCATAGGTGATATTATCCGGTTGACTTATGTCAAAAATCCCGGGATGGCATTTGGAATCCAGATCGGAGGTAAGCTGTTTTATACTGTTTTTGCATCGATTGCCTGTGTAATCATTATGGCAGCGCTATTTCGATTAAGACCGGAAAATTTCTGGGCGAGATTTGCCCTCGCTACAATTTTGGGAGGTGCTGTCGGAAACCTGGTTGATCGGTTCATTTATAGTGAGGTAGTGGATTTTATCGATATCAGAATTATTCATTGGCCGGTATTTAATTTTGCAGATATTGCGGTCTCCATTGGAATGATTATTTTAATCACTATCGTGATATTCGAAAAAAACCGGGAAGAATCAGAAGCCGAAGAAGAACAGTTTGAGACGGGTTAAAATTTTGAGTGAGCTAATTTTCAAGTGACTAAAGTGAACTAAAGTTTAAAGTGACTAAAGTTCACCACTTGTCCACCACTTTAATTCAATCAAAAATTTTGTTAACTTAACAGGATTAAACAATTTAAACTTTACAGATACCAGGTATGAATAGAGAAGGGGACACTGAAGTTAAAAATGAAAATAACGTCAGAGAGATTATCGTTCCAGAAAATCAACAAAAAGAACGTCTCGACCACTTTTTAGCCCAGCGATTAGAAAGGATTACTCGTTCTCGCCTCCAAAAACTTATCAAAGATGGAAAAATTACGATTAATGATAAGGTTGTCAAGCCTGGTCAAAAAGTAAAACCCGGGGAACTAATTATCATCACGTTTCCGCCGCCCCAGACCTACAATCTTATACCCGAAGATATTCCTTTAAATATCATTTATGAAGATGAGAGCATAATTGTTCTCAATAAACAAGCTGGTATTGTTATGCACCCGGCTTATGCCAATTTAAGCGGAACATTGGTGAATGCGCTGATACATTACAGTAAAAACCTCTCGACCTTGAGTGGAGACTATCGCCCCGGTCTCGTTCATCGCCTGGATAAGGATACTTCCGGGTTAATAGTGGTAGCAAAAAATGATTTTGTACACGCCAATTTAGCTTCTCAATTTTTTAATCGTACTGTTCATCGGGAATATCGGGCATTGGTCTGGGGACATTTCAGGCAAAAGTCGGGAAGGATTGAAACGCTAATAAATCGAAGTAACCGCGATCGGACACGCATGATCATTTCCAGAACGGGCAAACCAGCAATCACCAATTATGAAGTGTTAGAAGAATATCCTTTGATCTCCTTACTCAAAGTAAGACTTGAGACCGGTCGAACTCACCAGATTAGGGTTCATCTTTCTGCCAAGGGACACCCGGTTTTAGGGGACCAAACTTATGGAGGACGTAATAAACAAATTATTAAATTAAATCAACAAGACCAGCAACTGGGACTGGAACTGCTCAGGATAATGCCTCGCCAGGCGTTACACGCTAAGACTGTCGGCTTCATTCACCCCGAAACAGAACAGGAAATGTCATTTGAATCAGAACTGCCGGCGGATATAGAGGAGGTAATTAATTTTCTTGAACAACAGAAATCCTAATGCGGCGAAGCCGCAACCAAAATAATCATTAAAATTATTAAAAGGACACAGAGTTCACAAAGAAGCTCTGAGATCACAAAGAAAAATTAAAAGAAATATCTGAGTACTCTGTGCAACTTTGTGTTCTCTGGAAACCTGGGTTAGATGCATAATTAATTTTTAATCCAGTTAATATGATTATTGATATTATATATGAAGTTTTTGCCATCACATCCCACACCGCAAAATCTTGAATTAACATTCCATAAAAATTGTAAATATAGTTTGAAAGAACAAATACGAAGGTAAGCGTAATTATCCGGTAATGCAATTTTCGCAAATGAAATTATGTTTCAATTAATATATAACGACATTTCATATTTGTCAATAACATTTTTATTATTTTTCTAAATTTTTATATTGACATTTAAAAAAGAATTGATTATAATATATGTTTTATTTTTGCAATCCATGGATCATTTCAAAGGAGGATTATCGCATTTAAAATTACATCAGGTCTTTTAGGGGGTGAGAAAGAATATCTTATCTAAACTCGAGGAGGGAGAAAAATGAGGATCTACGTTGGAAATTTGCCGAATGATGCTGATGAGAGTGACCTGGTTGACATGTTTAGCGAATATGGGTCCGTTAGAAATATCAAGATCATCCGTGATCGCTATTCTAACACGTCCCGGGGATATGCTTTTTTAGAATTGCCCAATGCAAAGGCTGCCTTCCAGGCCATTGAAGACTGGGACCAGGGTTCTATCGATGACAAGGTAATTCGGGTTGATGTGGCCAAAGCCTCAGTCAAAGAATTTGAAACGTTTCGAGAGACTGTTCGGGTGTAAAACTGTAGCGCGGAGCTTCGTCTCAAACCGATGAACAGGGAAATTATCATCTTTTATTAATGATGGATCATAAACCGTAGTGCGTAGAGCGTGGGGCGCATAAAACTGGTTTTGCTACGCCCGACGCTTTACGCACTACGCCCTGCGGTTTGGGCAAATCGAATCTTTCTTTATTGAGGAGAGGGGCAATGCATACTCTGGATTATGCCATTGTTATTGTTTATTTAACCGCAATGGTCACTATCGGGCTACTGCTTCAGCGACGGGCATCTTCGGGAATAGACTCTTATTTCCTGGGAAATCGAAAACTTCCCTGGTGGGTGCTGGGTGCTTCCGGGATGGCTTCGAATCTTGATGTCAGTGGCACCATGATCAATACAGCATGGATTTTCGCACTTGGCGCCACTGGCTTTTTTATTGAAATTCGGGGCGGTGTCACACTCATTATGGCATTTTTAATGATCTTCATGGGTAAGTGGAACCGTCGCTCCCAGGTGATGACCCTGGCTGAATGGATGAGTTTTCGGTTCGGAAAAGGAAGGGAAGGGGATATTGCCCGCCTTATCGCCGCCATATCCAGCATTGTCGTCACCATCGCAATGATCACCTACTTCGCTGTCGGCTCTGGAAAATTTATTGGTGAATTTCTTGGCATTCCAGCTTTTTGGGGACTTTCATCGGAATTTTGGGCAGCGACGATGATGATTATTCTTGCCATGATCTATACTGTTGCCAGTGGTCTTTACGGCGTGGTCTGGACCGATGTCTTCCAGGGTGTTTTGATTTTTGGAACCATAATCTATATTTGCGTTCTGGCAGTGACCCAGTTTCCGCTCCCAGATATTTTTTCAATTTCCGTTCCGATGCGGGATGGTACTTTTCAGGCAATTGAAACCACCCGCCAGGCATGGACCAATATCATCCCCCAATGGAAATTAAATTTTGATCCCAATTGTTC
>CBFDBN010000298.1:0-5357 GCA_965603055.1 uncultured bacterium
GTCAGTGGAATAAATACCTGGCTGGATACTTTCTCCACCACTTCGATCATGATTTGCCGACTACGATACGAAGCACCGATATCCAGAAAGGTCAGCTCGTCGGCTCCCTGCTGATTGTAAAGCGCCGCAAGTTCGACCGGGTCACCAGCGTCTTTGATATTTTTAAATTTGATCCCTTTGACAACCCTGCCGTCTTCCACATCCAGGCAGGGGATTATTCTTGTTGCTAACATTTTTTAGGTAATTTGGTTATTGAGTAATTAGTTTCTAAAAAGTTAAATTCTTGCCCAAAGAGCAAAGACTTTTTAGTTCTCAGAATTGAAATCTCTCAGAATTAAAAAACTAAAAATTCATTTCTATGTGATTTCATTTCTGTGGGCAAATTCTTTTTCTTTCTGGCTTGTCCAGGTTAAGTATTAGGATAGTTCACTAATTTAAATCAACCCAGTTGTTCAATAATTTTAGCCCGATATCTCCACTTTTTTCAGGATGAAACTGCACAGCGCAAATATTTCCATCTTCGATTACTGATGGATAGTTGATGCCGTATTCTGTTGTGGCTGTAACTAAATCTTCATTGGCTGACGCAATGTAATAGCCATGCAGAAAATAGAAAAATGAGCCATCGGGAATGCCATCAAATAATCGAGATGGTCTCTTTATTTGTACCTGGTTCCAGCCGATATGAGGGACTTTCCCGCTGCTGAAACGTAAATTTTTTCCTTCAAAAACTGATAATCCTTTTACGTTGGGTGATTCTAAGCTGGTTTCAAATAGCAATTGCATGCCCAGGCAAATGCCCAGAAACGGTCGGTTTGCTTTCAGCCAATCTTGAATCGAATCATAAAAACCAGTTTCTTGCAATTTATCAACAGCAGCGCCGAAAGCGCCCACACCGGGCAAAACAACTCTTTCAGCATCAGCTAATTGTTCACTATTGGAGACTACCTGGCTTTTTACATTCAAATAATCAAACGCTTTTTTAACAGACTTTAAATTTCCGGCGCCATAATCAATTATCGCTATCATCTTCAATCATCCCTTTAGTACTCGGTATATTTTCGATGGCACGTGGATCTGTGGAACATGCCATTTTCATGGCTTTGGCGAATGCTTTAAAAGTCGCCTCAATCTTGTGATGATCGCTTCTACCATAAGGCATTCTAACAACCACATTAGCACCCAGGCCCATCGCAAATCCCTGGAAAAAATGTTCCAGCAAATCGGTATCCAGCTCACCGCAGAATCTTCTTTTAAAATCGGCTTCAAATTGCAAAAAAGGTCTGCCGCCAATATCAACTGCCACAACGGCCAGCGCCTCATCCATAGGGTAGACAAAATAGCCAGCCCGATTGATCCCTTTTTTATCACCCAGCGCTTGCTTGAAGGCTTGTCCTAGCACAATTCCACAATCTTCCACCAGATGATGTTGATCCACGTGCAGATCGCCATTCGCTGTTATCGTAATATCAAACAGTCCGTGTTTGGCGAACGATTCCAGTGTATGAGTAAAAAAACCAATCGGGATTTGGATATCATGCTCACCTTTGCCGTCAATATTCAGGTGGATGGAAATGTTGGTTTCGTTGGTTTGTCTTTTGATCGCTGTAGTTCGCATTTGGTTAAAAATTTAACATTTTAAATCTTCAAATAAAATTCATTTTAATAAATATAATGATAATTGCCAACCGATTTCTTCAATTACTTTAAAATCGATGACACCTCATTCACACTTCCCAACACCGTTTTCGCTCCAAACTGTTCCAGAAGTTTGACTCGTTGTTGCGTGTCCGAATTCTGATTCAAGACGCCAATAGCGATGATGTTCGCTGCTCGGGCGGCTTTCATATCATCGATATTATCACCCAGGTAAATGGCTTGTTTTGCATCTAATTTTTCAAGTGCCATATTGATGCTAAAGGGATCAGGCTTACCTTTGTTCAATGGGATATCGTTCATTGTAATCAGTACATCAAAATGATTCGTGACACCAAATCGTTGCAATACAAATTCTGCTTCAGCACGAGGTCTGCCTGTCACAATTCCCAATCTATATTTCTTTTTTAACTGATTTAAGATGTTTAGATTCAAAAGCCACTTTTCGTTTTGGATTAAACCGTTATAGTTATCTCCCAAATAAAATTGTTGAAATATTTCAATAATCTGTTCCATTTGAACATGCTTACCATGAGATTGAACGATCTCCCGGGTTAGATACCAATCATTATTTAAACCGCCTTTATCCTTAAATGCAGAAATTTCTTCAAGGCTAATTGTTTCATCGATAAAATACTCTGCCGTCTTTTTGATTGCCAGACGATATGATTTTGAAACATCCACCAGCACCCCATCCATATCAAATAAAATTGCTTCGAATGGCAAAATCTGGAGCAACGTGTCCAGCAACTTCAAATTATCTTCCCGCTTCCCAATACTGATGCGCAAATAGCCTTTCAGCAGGGGATATTTGTTCAAGTTTCTCAGCAGGACATCTCGATCTTGCAGTTCCTGGTAAACCTGATCCGCCTGATCTTCAATCTTCATCAATAGAAAGTTGCTTTTGCAAACACGAGTTTCAATGCCCATTTTATCCAGTTCGGTTTGAAGAAATTTAGTCTCGATTGCAACGTTTTCCACGACGTGTTGAATGAAATCCTGATCATCCAGTGCCATACTGGCAGTTTTCAAAGCCAGTGTATTCACTGAAAACGGTAACTGGTAAGTTTTTGCCTTTACCATTGACTTTCTGGGTGAAATCATAACACGACCTTTGTAAATTCATATTCAAGAATATCTGTTGCACCGTTCTTTTTTAACAACGGTAATAATTTGCTAACTTCATTTCTTTTTACGGCGATTTTCACAGCAAAACCACTTTCCCCATATAACGGGGCAACAGTTGGCGATCTCATAGATGGAAGAAATCTTACCAGATTTTCCAATTTATCTTTTGATACATTCATCTCCAAAATCACTCTTTCACGGGCATCAAGCACAGATTGAAAGAGCATTTTCATTTCATCAATTTTTTCAACTTTCCAGGAATCCTTTAAAGCTTCTTTGTTAGCTATAAATCTTGTCGATGATTTCATTAATATTTTTATGATTCGCAAATTATGTTCTTTTAACGTCCTACCGGTTGATGTGTTATCGATTATCATATTAGCATCTTCGGGTGGAAAAACCTCCGTTGCTCCAAAAGTTCTTAAAAGTAGATAATCATAGTCATTTTCATTAAGAAATTTTGTTGCTATGTTTTCATATTCAGAAGCGACAATAATTTTCTTTTTGCGCAAATCAGCCTTTAGCAACTCGTCAGGTATTGCTGCAACGATTTTTATTGGATCAAATTTTAAATCTAATATTTCTTCAACATTCACACCTGTTTCGATAATCCAGTCATATCCTGTAAAACCGACATCATGCGCTCCTAACTCAACGAGCTTTGGAATGTTTTGTGGCTTCATAATTTTGGCTTCAATTTCATTATCATCTATGCGAGGGATATATATTCTTCCGTCAACTTCAATCCTATATCCTGAATCATTTAGTAAATTCACGACTTTATTATAAATTCTACCTTTGGGAATAACCATTTTTAATTTTTGCATACTCACTCACCAGTATTAATTGATAATTTATTAATTACATCCCCGGTTTTTATTCGCGCCTGTTCTCCCGTCGTCATATTTTTTAATGATATTTCCTTTTTTTCTACTTCCTCTGGACCTATTACGGCAACGAATGGAATTCCTTTTTTATTAGCATATTTAAACTGCTTTTTCAATCCGCCTGAATCAAAAAAGATTTCCGTATTGATTCCCGCTGATCTCAATTCTTTCGTTATTTCCAGGCTTGCCTTTTTTGTATCTTCATTAAATATGGTGACCAGCACTTGTGTTTTGGTTTTCGAATCAGGCAGCATATTTAGCTCAGTCATCACATCGATGATCCGTTCGATACCGATAGTCGTGCCCGTGGCTGGAATATTTTTGCCCAGAAACATGCCGACTAATTCATCATACCTGCCGCCGCCGGTCAGCGATCCAATATTTGGTTCTTCAACGATCGGTTCATAAATGGGCCCTGTATAATAGCTCAACCCTCGTGCTAAATGGAGATCGATTACATAATTCTGCTGCGGAACTCCTAGTGTTGGAATGTCTGCAATCAGCTCGTTTGTCTCAGCAATTCCTTCCATTCCAATTCCAATTGAATTTAATAAAGAAGAAACATCATTTAAAATCGTTTCAGCTTCACCTGAAATTTCGAGAATTGGGAGAATTTTATTAATAGCAGCTTCAGGTATTTCACGCTCCAGCAATTCCTGTTTCACGCCATCGATGCCAATTTTTTCAAGCTTATCAATGGCAATACACACTTCGTTACTTCGATTGACATCAACGCCAGAATATTCCACAACGCCAGAGAGGATTTTTCGATTGTTGATTCTAATTTTGAATTTTTTGAAGCCCAAAGCCGTTAAAATTTCATTAATTAAGGCAATGGTCTCAGCATCAGCTACCATCGATGCACTGCCAACCGTATCAGCATCGCATTGATAGAATTCCCGATATCTCCCCTTTTGGGGTCTATCTCCCCGCCAGACCGGCTGCATCTGGTATCGTTTGAAGGGAATGGTGATTTCATTTTGATACATCGCAATAACGCGACTGAGCGGCACAGTCAAATCATAGCGCAGGGCTTCATCCACAAGATCCGAAAATTTCGATATCGTGAACTCTTTAATATCTCTGCCAACTTTCTCGATACCGGTCCCTCGTTTGAGAAGCTTCAAAATCAATTGCTCGCCTTCTTCGCCGAATTTTCCAGATAAAACTTCCAATTTTTCAAATGAAGGCGTTTCCAGCGGTTCGTAGCCATATTTCTCAAAAGCAGTCCTGATGGTATCCATCACCAACTGACGACGCAGCATCTGTTCGGGTAAAAAGTCACGAGTGCCTTTGGGAATGCTGGGTTTAATTATTTCCATTTAAACTGTCTCCGTATCGAATATTAATTCTAAAATCTGAAATCTAAATTCTAAAATCAAAATGCCCTATCATCAGTTGACAATAGGGCATTTACAGAAATCTATTATCAAAGATGTTATTTTCTATTTAATCATAATGTGAATGATGATGTGAACAATGATGAAACATTTAAAAGTCTCCCTGACATTAAAATTAAGGGGGTGGGATAAAATAAGTTACCCATTTAAATATCATAAGTAATTATCTATCAATATTATTTTCAAGCAAAATGTCCAAGTTAACTTATCCCACCCTCTAAAGGTGTCGTAAATATAGTTATTTTTTCAAAATAACGCAAGCAATTTTTTGTTAAAAATCTTTATT
>CBFDBN010000299.1:0-5345 GCA_965603055.1 uncultured bacterium
GGATCTTCGGTACCACCTTTTTCCAGAATATTTTCTCGAAATGCTTTTGCGGTCTCTTGATCGAACAGGCTGGTTTCTTTGAATGCCTGAAATGCATCGGCATCCAGCACTTCTGCCCAGATATAGCTGTAGTAACCAGATGAATATCCACCAGAGAAAATATGTCGGAAATAAGGACTGCGGTATCTAGTTACAATTTCCGGAATCAAACCAATTTTACTCATTGATTGATTTTCAAAGGCAATCGGATCGAGCTCTTTGGGATCAGTCAGTGTGTGCCAATCCATATCCAGGAATGATGCTGCCAGGTATTCGACGGTGATAAAGCCCTGGTTGAATTTGCTGGCATTTTTAATTTTTTCAATCAACTGATCAGGAATCGGCTCGCCGGTCTCGTAATGACGGGCATACATTTTCAATACTTCTGGCTCCGAAGCCCAATTTTCCATGATTTGCGAAGGCAGCTCCACGAAATCCCGGGGGACATTGGTGCCAGCCAGCTTTTGATAGGTGCACTTTGAAAGCAATCCATGCAGGGCGTGACCGAACTCATGGAACAAAGTAGAAACTTCTTCAAAACTCAATAATGATGGCATGTCGGTAGTTGGCTTGGAGAAGTTGCCCACGTTGCAAATAATCGGGGTGATCATTTTGCCATCGAGCTTATATTGCTGCCGATATTCACTCATCCAGGCGCCTCCTCGTTTGCTTGCCCGGGGAAAATAATCAGCGTAAAGAATGGCGACGTGGCTGCCATCTGCCTCTTTCACTTCAAAAGTTTTCACATCGGGATGATATTTGGGAATATCCTTTCTTTCATTGAAGGTAATCCCAAAAAGCTTGTTAGCAACAGTGAACACGCCATCGATCACATTTTCCAGCTTGAAATAAGGTCGCAGCATCTCTTCATCGAGATCATACTTTGCTTTTTTAACTTTCTCAGCATAAAACCACCAATCCCACGGTTGCAGCTTAAAATTATCTCCCTCCTCAAAAATCATGGACTGAAACTCATAAGCTTCATTTTTTGCGATGTTAATTGCCGGTGCCCAAAGCTGATTCAGCAAATTATAGACACCTTCTGGTGTTTTTGCCATATTTTCTTCCAGCACGAAATCAGCATGAGTTTTATAGCCCAACAGATTGGCTCTTCTTACCCGCAAGGCAGCAATTTTTGACAGGATATTTTTGTTATCGAATTCATTATTGTTATCACCTCGCATGATATAAGCTTTGAACATTTTTTCCCGGAGGTCTCGTTGCTCCGAATATTGCAGGAACGGGATCAGGCTGGGCTTGTGCAGGGTAAATACCCATTTGTCTTCTTTGTCCTGCTCTTTGGCTGCTTCTGCTGCGGCGGTTCGTACATTCTCCGGCAAACCAGCCAGGTCTTCTTCCGTTTCAATCACCAACTCAAAGTTGTTATCTTCTTTTAAGACATTATCGCCAAATTGCAGAGAAAGTACTGATAGCTGTTCGTTTATTTTTCGTAATTCGGCTTTTGCCGCTTCGTCCAGATCAGCGCCGCCACGGACAAAGTCTTTATAATATTTTTCAAGCAACATATTTTGTTCAGTGTTCAAATCAAGCTGATCTTTTTGTGTATAAATTGCTTTGATTTTCTGGAATAGCTTTTCATTCAAAAGAATATCATCCCGATGTTTGGATAACAACGGTGCCACTCGTTTGGCGATGCTTTGCAGGCTGTCGTTGGTATTGGCAGAAGTCATGTTATAGAATACATTGCTGACTTTGCTTAACAACTCCCCGCTATTATCCAGGGCAACGACGGTGTTTTCAAACGTTGCTGGTTCAGGATTATTCACCATCGCTTCGATTTCCTGTTGATGTAGCTTCATCCCTTCCTCAAACGCGGGCATGTAGTGTTGTTCTTTGATCTTTTCAAACGGCGGCGTTTGAAATGGTGCTTTCCATTCCGTTAAAAACGGATTTTGATCTGTTTTAGAGCATGCCCAGAGTAAAATAGCAGATAATAAGATGAGTAATAGGGCTTGTTTCATTTTTCCTCCTGTGTGGTTAATAGGTTGTTATTAGTTTTCTCATATTTGGGGAAATTTCCTTTTACATATTTTTCTCCCACAGATTTTTTTAAGCGTTTTTTGTTTGCATTTTTTTCTACCGTAAAATTCTCACTGGATACTGCTTGATGATTGGATCATCTGAAATTAGTGTAAGCTCTTCGTAATTTGTTTGAGCAATTAACATTCTATCGAAATCATTTATAAAATTCCTCTAATTCTTCTTCGCTAAGCGGCTCATGAAAATCATGCGTAATTTTAATAATTCCTTTAGCTGATCCAGGCTTTCTTCTTTGAACTTTTGCTGATAAATTACGTCCTTCAAGTTCGATATCTAAATCTTCTAAAATAATCTCAATATGTTTATTTTCCATCTCCTTCAGTTCCGTGATGTAGCGTGTGTTGGAATCTAAAGGTTTTCATATAAACATAACATTATTATCGAATAAAGTCAAGAGATTTTTTACTTTCAGGCAAGAAGATTGATGAGATTTTGGTTTTGTATTTTAAGAAGTAACAAAAGTGACCGTTAAACAAATTTCTCCCGCTTCTGAAGATTCAGCAGGCCAAAGAGGATGGTAATTATCGTTCCGATAACCAGGTAGATTCGATTATTTAAAGAGGTTTCCATCCAGACCGCTTCATTAACATCTGAGGGGACAGAAAAGGGATTGAGGAATAGATTCCATCGGCTGGTGGCAAGCGGCTCGCTGAGAATCCAGAATGCCATGCCAACAATAATGATGACAACAGCCGTTCCATTGCCATTGCGGATAAGTGTCGAGACCATAAAAGCAAGACAGCCCAGGAAAAAGATAGGAAACATCAGTTGAAAAACCATTTGAAATATTGGGACAGTTACCAGCGCAACAGAACTTAACAGGCTCAGGATAAACAAAATGGTAAATACAACCACGTAAATTAACGCTATCCGAACCAACCATACCTTATAACGGTAATTAGGAATGCCAAATAAAATTTCGATCATGCGAGTATCAACATCGTTCTGGATTCCAAAAGTCGTCGGGTAAAAGATAATCAATATCCCTGGCACTAACAGCAAATAGTAAACCATTCCTTCATTTGGATTGGAATCAGAGTCCAATAAATTGATGATCGTGACCAATAAAAATATACCCACTGCAGCTAATAAAAAGTAGATAAATTTATTGGCAAAGATTATTTTCAGGTTATAGCGAAATATTTTTGTGATGATATTACTAATATTTTTAAATTGAAGTTTGTAATTCATATTTTTTAACCTGATTTCTTTGATGATTATCGGGTAATTCGGCAATTATACTCGAATCGAAATGGGTTTCGGATTTTGAGCGTGTTCTAATGTCATTCCTGCGGATGCAGGAATCTCTTTAATTACAGGGAGTTAAAAGATGCCTGTATTCACGGGCATGACAGGGAATTCTATCCGAAAACCACTCCGATTTTAGTATAGATAATTGGGTAATTAGGTAATTATGGGCAATTATAATAAGCCCCCAACTTCCAATTACCCAGTTACCCTATTACCCATTCACTAATCAACTAACACTCCGACTTTCGAAGCAGCCACAAATACGCATCCTCAAGCGTCGGTCTCACCTCTTGCGCTTCAGGAAACGGCTGGATATTTGACAAACAACGAGCCCTGATTTGCTCGCCGTCCCGTATATGGTGAACGATCCACAGTTCTTTGCTGATCTCTTCAAATTTTTTGGCATCGACTTTGAACTGCCAGACAAATCCTTCGGCGATTTTTGTCATCTGTTGCGGATCGCCGAGGTAACACAGTTTTCCGGTGTTCAAAACAGCGACCTTATTGCAGGAGCTGGAAATATCTTCAATAATATGAGTTGAAAAAATGACAATCCGTTCCCGACTTAGATCGACTAACAAATTTCTAAATCGAATTCGTTCCCTCGGATCGAGTCCTGCGGTTGGCTCATCGACTACTAAAATTCTAGGCAGATGCAATAAAGTTTGGGCTATGCCGATCCGTTGTTTCATTCCGCCAGAAAATGAGCCGATTTTTTGATCTTTATTTTTATCGAGATGAACCGCAGATATACAATAATTGACTCGTTTTTCCCGTTCTTCTTTATCATAAATATTTTTCAAGATCGCCTGGTAACTAAGGAATTCATAAGCAGTCATATTTTCATAAGTTCCGAATTCCTGGGGGAGATAACCGATCAATCCTTGCAATTCTTCCCGCTTCTCTTTTAAATCGATATCGTTGATTCTAATTGTACCTCGACTTTGTTCAAGAATGCCGCAGATAATTCGCATCAAAGTGGTCTTTCCAGCACCGTTGGGACCAAGCAATCCAAACATACCGCTAGTGATGTCCAGCGAAACACTATCCAGCGCTTTAAATGGATTTTTCTTCTTACCGATTATGGGAATCACCCCAACGAAGCGGTAGAAATTTTTTCGCGATCCAGCTAACCTGCCAGTCAATCGCATGATATTCACTTTCTCTCGATGGAGCCGATTGGAGGTGGTGTAAGTTGGCAGTGCCAGGTACCATACAACAGCAATAAAGATCAAGATGGTGATATTGTTCCATTTGAAATAAAAAATAATCAGGTTCAATAGTGGAAAGCCCCAGAAAAATAGCGGGTAAAACCATTTATGAATTTTCTTGAGCAAAAAGTTATTACCCCCTTCGAGCCGATTTTCAAGATAGATGCTGATTGGCTTCCACAGCAGAAAAACGTAAAAAAATGCAAAGTGCGCCGTTACAAATTGCCAGAAGCCACTTTCAATATAGAAGTAAACAAAATAGATCAAAAATCCCAATAGCGGTAACTGGTAGATAAATTCATCGAAATCCCGCCAGGAGGTATAGTCTTTTGATAAACCTGCTTTTGCTCGAATCTGCTTGCCTTTTTTCCATTCCCGCACGAACCGCATATCTTCTTCATAGATTTTAACAATATGCTGAACTTTAATTCTCAACGATTCACCGGGTTTAATGTACTCTGCCTTTGCCTGGCGCAAACTGGTCATTACAAAATAGGTTGCTGCTGGAATTAACATTACCAACCAGAGAAGATTAACGATTTTCCAGAGCAGGCTATCCACATAAGAATAAACCAGGAAAATCCCAGCAACAAGCAATACGAGTTGAAATAGTTTGCTTTTCCAGCCCAGTTTTCTGATCCAATTCAGGGCGGTCTCTAATCCCGAATAGACAGTAGGGATAAAGACCAAAGTGAAGAGCGTTCCGACTGCCAGTCCGCCGATAACCGTGATCGCAAACGGTGCCCCGATTCTGGTGACATATTCAGCCTTGCCCATTGCCAG
>CBFDBN010000300.1:0-5338 GCA_965603055.1 uncultured bacterium
CCACCGATGTAGGTATGACCGATATTTAACTCTCCAATCATTTCACCAATAACATAAGTCAAATCGATGCGATGATTGACATGTTTGACCAGCGGTTGATATTTTTGTTTCATCGCTTCCCAATCGACACCGTGCATATTGGGGACAAAGAAAAATTCCCGCATCTGGCGCCAACACTCATCAAAAATTTGCGCCCATTCTTTGCGGTGATTCAATTTGACTTCCATGCCAGACAAATTGAGTTTTTTATCAATTTTGATTTTTCCTTTTGGCAGATCGATTATGGCATAAGTCCTATTTTGAGAAACCAGCATTTTCTTTTGATCGGCAGAAATCTCATAACCATCGATCTGTCCCAACTGAGTCTCTTTTTGTTTCTTCAAATCAAACATAAAAAGGAGAGGCTTTTTATCCTTGCTGCCTCGACGGATATAATACAAATTATCTCCCATTGATGCAATGCTTCCATAACCTGCCGCCTGAATGGGGATCCCTACGATTCGTTCCTTCAATCCATCGACATCTACTTTGACTTCCACTTCTTGCTTTTCTTCAGGGCTGTCATTTTTTGTTTCCTTTTTGTCTTCCGGTTTTTTCTTATCGGATTTTTGTTCTTCCTTTTTGATTTCGACTTCGTCGCTTTTTGGTTTAAAAGGAGATTCCACATCCCTGGTAAGTGTTACCAGGTAGATTCGCTGCATGTCCTGGTAGGCGTGATTCCATTCCGTCCAGCTATAAACCGGGCTAAAATCTCGATTGGAAACAAAGAACAGGTATTTTCCATCTGCACTGAATGTTGGCTGGGAAGAGCCATACCACCCATCTGTCACCTCATAACTTTTATCTTTTTCAAGCGAATACAGGCAAATTTTATTCATCACATCTGCTTCTGGTCGGGTAAAAGCGATCCATTTACTACCCGGGGACCAGCAATAATCTCTGATCTCCCAGACTTTTGATTGATGGACATCCTTAATTTTTTTGGTATCAATATCCACATAACGCAACCGCTGACGTCGATCTCCCCATAACAATTTCTTGCTATCAGGCGACCAATAGGGTTGATAGATATAAGTATCATTTCCTTTTGTGATCTGAATAGGAGAGCCGCTGCCATCCTGGGAAACGATATAGATTTCATCTTCGCCTGAAACGTCGGAAATATAGGCGATCCATTTGCCATCGGGCGACCATTTTGAATTCCGTTCGTGGATGCCAGAAGTGTTGGCTATGTTTCTTGTTGGTCCGTTTTCGGCAGGAACTGTGAATATATCGCCGCGCGCGCCAAATAATGCTCGTTTGCCATCTGGTGAAATTTCGTAATTGAAGACATTTTTGCTCACATCTCGAATTTCCTCTCTCCCGGTAAGCATATCGTCCGCAATTGTGATGGTTACTTTTTCGAGTTGATTGGCAGCCGGATTATATTTGTAAATATAGCCACCATTTTCAAATACAATAACATTGTCTCCCAATGATGGAAATTTTATGTCGAACTCGACAAAATTGGTCAACTGTTTGGTCTCTTTGCTATTCAAATCGTAAACAAACAGATTCATTCTTTCATTCTCATCCCGATCGGAAAGAAAGTAGATTTTGTCTCCACTCCACATCGGAATGATATCCTGGGCAGGATTACTGGTGATATTTTCGGTCTTTTTGGATTTAAAATCATAAATCCAGATATCGTCCGCCATTCCGCCACGATAGCGTTTCCAGGTACGGAATTCACGAAAAACACGGTTATAAGCCAGCTTTTGCTCGTCAGGAGAATAAGAACAAAATCCACCGCGTGGTAAAGGAAGCTGCTCCGGCATATCGCCATCCATTGTCACTTTGAAAAGTTCCCCGAGAAATGGATTAAATACTTTCATGCGAGAACGAAACACAATCTCCTTGCCATTATGCTTCCAACCCATGACAATATTATTGGGTCCCATGCGATCCGAAACATCATCCCTGCCCAATGTTGCTGTAAATGTCAATCGTTTCGGGATTCCGCCTTCGGAAGGAATTAAATAGACTTCCGTGTTGCCATCATACTGGCCGGTAAAGGCAATGAATTTGCCATCAGGAGAGAAACGAGGAAACATTTCAATTCCGTCATGAGTTGTCAACTTTCGAGCGATACCGCCAGTCACCGCTACTGAGTACAAATCGCCAGCATAAGTAAATACGATCTGGTTTTCATGAATGGTTGGAAAGCGAAGCAATCTCGCTTCGTCATTGGCATAAAGTGAAATTGAAAAGAGCATTGTGATAAAAATCACAATTAAGACAGGTCGTCTCATTTTACCTCCATCAGTAAATTAATGTTGTTGTGGATTCTATCAGTTGAAACCATTTAACGAATGCTAAATTTGTTTTGTTTCAAAAATGTGATTTATAGCTTTGCTCAAAGAACTAAAAATTGGTTATCAAATAAAAAAACATCAAAAAAATCAAAAATCAAAAATCAAGATAAAATCTCTTGACTTTTAAATTAAATTTATTATATTATAAAAAAGTAAATTATTACGATGCTGATTGTGACCACATTTCTTATTCGCTAACTACTTTCTGGTCCTGAAGCGAACCCTGTTTTGACAGATTAACTCAAAAGATTCTGAAAATTAAGCACAATTTTTTTACCGCTGCATTTTTAATAATCTATAATTAATAAATACTTGTGTAAAGTCAAAAATAATTTCTTAGCCGTACAAATTAGGTTAGCAGAAAAGAACAAAATGATTTTACACAATTTAAGAGGAAAAATCTCACCTTATAGTAACATTTTTTGCCAAATCTCTGCCGGGCAAAACTTTTCATGTTTTTATCGTTTTCATTGGGAATTGTATTAAACAGAATACAAATCAGAAGTAAGGAGAATAGATATATCATAGTCACCCCTAAATATTAGATTAGTTTCTAAAAATCCCAATAATAAAATATAAACAAATAACTCGAAGGAGGACTTATGAAAAACTCTAAAATACTGTTTCTTACGCTCGTATTTGCTATTCTTTTAATACTAGCATGCAAGAAAAATCCTACTTCACCGAAAGCTAAAACTGTAAATGGAAAATGGCACGTAGAATATACTCTTAGTGGCACTTTGTTTGAGTCTGATTATAATTTGACTCAAAGTGGTGAAAAGCTTACGGGTGATTTTGAATTTAGTGATGGATCAGGTGGAACTACGCTCTTAACGTCAAGCTATGTCCGTAGTACTACAATATCAATTGAACATTACCTTGGCCAATTCAAAATGCAACTGAAGGGAGATATTGACGATGATTTCAAATCAATGTCAGGAAATCTGTATGCTGATGGCACCTACATTACCACTTGGTCTGGGCAAAAAGCGGAATCACTTCAAAAAAGCAAAGTGGGAGATAAGAATTACAGGGAAGAATTTTTAAAAATAATTAAAATCTTTCTTGAAAGTGACAATCATTAGAAAATTTTTGTTACATTAACTTTATCTTGATTTTCTAATTAAAAGGATTGGCAGTGAAAATCTGCTGCAATTCTGGCTAGATCTTTCTCAAAGGCTAAGTGTGGTGTGCGGTAATGAATGGAAAGCTATCGAAACTCTTTTCGTAACTGGCTCTGTGGAAACGTCGAGTTTGTTTTTGGGTGGCAACAAAATGTTTCATAGTTTGTGCAGTGTGAGAAAAGTTGTTGTTCTGTCTTACAGCCGTTAAAGGTATTACAGTTACGGTCAACAAGCTGGGCATTTTTCAAAGCCCGCGCTGCTAACTATTTCATGCAGTGGACGGCTACCGCCGTCCACTTTGGCCGTATTCGTGATTAATTTTTTCATAGCCAATTTTTTGCATCGGTGACTTATGCTTTGTAACCGCCACTAATACACGAATCGTTCACTCCTGTAACCTCTTTTCCACTTCCTGCTGCATTTTATCGATGGATAATGTCCCATACATATCCATCGTCGGCTTATAAGACTCATGCCCCCCAAAAAAATCATCAGTAAATCCCTAATCTTAAGGACTTATTTTTTTTATATTTCTTCATTCCAAAAAGCTACATCTTCCTGGAATAAATTACCAATAAAATAGGGATAATTTTTAATTGGATAAAAACTTAAAAGCTCTTAGCGTATATTTACGCTTGAATAATTGCAAAATCCTTAATGGGACTCTTACCACCCTGGATGAAAAAACGAATATCGAATTTAGAATTCTGAATTTAGAAGTGCTTAAATCGAAATCAATTCGACATTCGATATTCTTCATTCAATTTTGTAATTTTTTTGCTCCAATCTTAATGATTATTTAATAATAGGTTAGAAGCTTATTATTTTATAAGATTTGGAGTAAAATCTTATCCGAAAAAAAACGAGACCAGGGATTCCGCCAAAAAGATGGCAGACGTTCCGTTGGGTTTTGGGACTCGTGATCTTCATCTCATGAAATTCATCCTACCAGGGCATTTTCTTGTCCCACTAAAATTTGCGATTTTGCAAGGAGGTATAAATCACAAATTCTTTATAGATCAGGAGTAAAATTCTATCCGATAAAAAGAAAACTAAAATGAATTGACTTTTTCATTTTTTTATCATATTTTTAATTCTCTCAAAACAAGATGTTTATCATTTATTTGACCTAACATTCTAGAATGAACAATGAGTAAAAAAGATAAAAAAAGATCGGCTAAGAAAAGAAAGCGCATTTCTACAATTCAGTCTATCTCTATACCCAATCCACTTCGGAAGGCACGTAGTTTTCCGATCAAGGAATGTTCTATTACACAAGGATGGCAGCAGAAAGGTATGTGCAACATCTTCATTTTAAGAGAAAAACCGGATTATCAATTTATCATGGGAGTTTATTTAGTTGATTTATACTGCCTGGGCTTAAAAGATACGTTTTATAATATTGATATCTCTTATGAAGAAATAGCCGATCGATTGAACAATCATCCATCTGAAAAGTTTGTTCCAATAGACATCAATCTTGCTCACTCGGTTATCTATGGGGGAATCGATTATGCAAAAAATCTTGGTTTTACACCGCATCGAGATTTAAAATACACCCGTTATATTCTCGAGTCCCGGGAAGAAATTGAATTTGATGATTCAATTGAATTCGGTCAGGATGGCAAACCTCACTTCTTTGCTGGTCCGTATGATTCAGAGGAGAAGATAAATCGAATCATCGCCCAACTTGACGAAAGGCTTGGCAAGGATAATTTCCATTTCACTTATCCGCTCGATGCTGATAATGTGGATCCAGACTTTTGGGAATAACCCAAATGTAATCTGTCATTTGCGGGGGGGAGCAATCCAGGACAGCTTTCCTAACCCTCGCAGGTTTAAGAAAGCAGCGATTACATC
>CBFDBN010000301.1:0-5321 GCA_965603055.1 uncultured bacterium
TTTTCTCTAACTCTTTTACCAGCTGCAAAAACTGGACTCTCTTTATCTTTATCTTTACTGCCTTTGGTTAACTCGCCTTTTTCATCTACTACATCTGTATCTTCACCTTTGTCCTTCAATGCTGCGAGCTCTTTTTTCAATTTTGCCATATTGAGTAAATGCTGCGCATCCTAATAAAAATGAAATAACACAAAGTGAGACGAGTGCCAGGTGGTTTAATTTTAAGAATCTAGACATTTTGTATCCTCCTTAATATTTTTAATGAATTTATTGTAAGGAATATGATTTACATTTAGGACATTGTTTTGCTCATGGATCAGCATGGTTGTAGCAGAACCATAATTTACATTTGGAGCAGTATTTGACACCATTGTAACTGGAGTCAGTATTTTTGGCACAGATTGCACAAGTTACTTTAGCCATAAGAACCTCCTGTTTTTGTATTAATTAATATTCAATTACTTCCGCTCGGTCAGAATTTTTCATCACTTCAATTTAGCTTTTATAAGCCTCGCAGGCTTGTTTAACATTATCTTCATACTCTAATATATCTGCGATATCTTTACATTTAAATGAATGAAAAATTTTTACCAATTCCAACTATAACTACCTTGTCACAACCTTGTCATGGGACAAATTCCATGATCAGACCAATGTAAAATTTAGCTATTCGAATAATCCCATACTAATGAATAGCATATTATCAATATTTGAAATGAAGAAATATTAGCTGACTAATTTCTTTGTCTAACATTATCCCAGTACTGGTTAAAAGCTGATTGAGTTAAAATTATCCACAAAATTCCTCCCAGGATTGGAATGAAATTTAGCCAACCATAGTGTCCATAATGCTTTAATTTATTTTCAGGGACTCCATCAGCCATTTGCATTTTGGTCAACAACCCGGGAGTTTTAAACCAAAGCATAATTGCCCAAACGATATTAAAAATAGGAATAAACAGAAAAACTACTGCTGCACCGCCAGAAGTGATATTTACTTTCCCTTCACAATAATGATCTGCTTCTGTAAAAACCTTATAGATCCAGACGAACGTGTAAATCCCCAAAGTAATAATAGGTAAAAGTAGAGGTGCAAATACACTTCGGTTTTTGCCAATCCGTTTTTTTGACGATGGTTGTTGAATGACCACTCTTTCAGTCTGTACCGTTACAGGTTTTTGTTCTGGAGTTATTCCAGATTTTTCGTTTTCATTCAATTTTTCTTCCATCAGTTCCTCCTATTTTGTTGTAGATTTATGCTTAAGAAATGAGTTATTTCATCCCAACAACTTATCTATTTCATTGATATCAACAATAATTGCTGCAATTCCATACTTCAGGTATTCTTTTATCTGATAGTCAGATTCATTCGATACAGTTAGTACCCGGGATATACTGGCAAATTTTTTTCGTTTAATTTTTTTTAAGAATTTTTTTAATTGGTTTTTGTGGTTATTAAATTTTTCTGGTGGCAATCGAGCTAATAATAAATCAATCTCGATTGTTTGGCATAGTTGATATGCAGTTTCATAATTTTCAGTCGCCAGAATTTCATAGCGACGAGCGAATTTAGTCTGGAGATCACCGATAAATTTTTGATCTTGATTTATCAGTAATATTTTTCTCATAAATATTTTGATTTTAAGATAAAATACTGGTATTTGCCAGGCTGCAGATCACAGGTGTGGTAATTAAAATATGATAAATGAATATCAAGTTTTATACCAGAATGTACAGGCTAATAGTGCAGTTGTTAAGCTATTGATTTTAAAGCATAGTCGAAAATGAGGTTATGAGTTAAGTGGAAAATTTGTTGCCTGGGTGCAACATTATTGTCGGATAGAGACAACAGTAAGGTTAGTTGTTCATTAAATTGAGAGTTTGAGAAATTGGGTAACTGGGAAATTAGGAAATTGATTAAATAAGTTAAGTAACCTTTTTACCCAATCAACTAATCCTCCAATTCATTCAACATTTTATGCAAACTTGCTCGATTAATTCCGATCTCCTTCGCGGTCGCGGTGATACTTCCGCCATATTTTTGTAATGCTTGCCCCAGGTAAAACCGCTTGAAATCATTTAATAATTTTCGTTTAGCTTGATCGTAGGATAATTCTAAAAGTTGAGACGGAAATTGAAAAGGCTCTTCTTTTGAGATAAGGTTGATATCTTTCGCCTCGATTATATCTTTCCCTGAATAAAAAACCACCAGTCTTTCAATAAAATTTTTCAGCTCACGAATATTGCCATGCCAGGGCTGATTTTGTAGTTTCGTCATCGCTTCCGGGCTGAGGGCTGGTTTGTTTTTATTCATTTCAAAGGCAAAACGGTTGAGGAAAAGATCTACCAGCGGCGGGATATCTTCTCGGCGGTCCCGAAGCGGTGGAATTTTAATCGTAATAACGCTCAATCGGTAAAATAGATCTTCTCGAAAACTATTTTCGTTAACTAATTGCTGCAAGTTTTTATTTGATGCCGCCATAATTCTGACATCGACAATTAGTGTCTCAACTCCGCCCAAACGTTGAAAAGATTTGTCTTCAATAGCACGGAGAATTTTTGCCTGGGATTCAAGCGGAAGATCACCGATTTCATCTAACAGGATGGTGCCAGAGTGTGCCATTTCTAATTTACCAATTTTTTGACTATGGGCACTGGTATAGGCGCCTTTTTCATGTCCAAAAAATTCGCTTTCAAACATCTGGGGCGAAAGAGTGCTGCAATTTATCGCAACGAACGGCTTATCACTTCTTTGGCTTTGTCGATGTATCTCACGAGCAGCAACTTCTTTTCCAGTGCCAGATTCCCCTTCAATCAGCACCGTCGAGTCGGTTTTTGATACTTGCTGAATGTTTTTAAAAACAGACTGCATCACCTGGCTTTCAGCAACGAGTTGATCGAACTGTTCTGAGGTATATTGCTGATAAAGTCGCTTCCAGTTGACCTGTTCCAATTGTCGCTCGATTAATAGCTTTAACGCATTGATATTGGGAGATTTTGACATATAGTGCAATGCTCCCAGTTTCATCGCCTCAACGGCAGTTGGAACGTCGGCAAAATCGGTGATCATAATCACTGGCAAGTCAGGGTGGTTCTGCTTTATTTTTTTAAGCACTTCCAGACCATTCATTCCTCGACCTAATTTCAGATCGAGCAGGACAACTTGGGGTGTGCTTTTGTTCAACAATTTCAATCCACCTTTACCAGAGTGAGCAATCTTCAGATCGAAAGTATTTTCTGCCAGGGATTGAAAGGTACGGCAGAAATTGTGGTCATCGTCGATTAAGAGGGCGGTTAGTTTATTCATAAATAAATTTTCCTTTTTTGGGTAGTTGATGTTGGATATTAGATACTAATACCTAACCGGGACAAGCCAGAACCAAAAAGATTTAGGACCGCGAATTACACGAATTAAACAAATCTCGCTAATTATTAATTCGCGTAATTTGAATCATTAGTCCGCCAATTGGCGGACGGTCAAAATTTCTTTGCCCATTGTGCAAGAAATTAATTGTTAAGAAACTACGCGTCTTTAGGGACTTCGCCCTAAAGACAAGGACCCTTCGGGGCATAAAGAAAAAAAATTAACGCAGAGGCGCAGAGTTACGCGGAGCTATTTCTTTTCTCTGCGTACTCTGCGCCTGTGCATTGAGTTGAAAATTAAAAAGATCAACATCGACAACAAACTGGTCGATATTGCGTTATAAGTGCCTAATCCCCAAATTCCAAATATCTAATTTCACATTCTCCTTAATTTAACCAGAAAAGTAGTTCCTTTATTCTTTCCACTTTTCAAAACCTCTATACTTCCCCCATATTTTTCCAGTGTTTTTTTTGAATAATAAAGGCCAAAACCGCCTTTGCCATCGCCTTTGGTCGTGTAATTTTGATCAAAGATTTTATCCCAGAGTTTCCTGGGGATGCCATTGCCGTTGTCCTGCACTTCATTAAAAAAGTATTGATCGGTTTGACGAAAAGATAAACGAATTTGAGGATCGTGTTGCTTCCTGGTCGCCTGTTTGGCATTCTGGAAAAGAATTTCAAGTATTGTTGCTAATTCAGATGCTTTGATTGAGACCATAAAATCATCATCGACCAGGTTTGCCTGTGGAAATAAGATGGGAATTGTCTCATATAGCTGAAAATTTCTGGTCGTTTTGTTTACAACTTCAAGGAAATCGCATGAAAAAAATCGGGAAACGCCAAATTTTATCTCCCGAATATTCATTTTAATCTGGTCAATTAGACGATGAACATTTTTCAAGATGTCAGCCGGAACTCCCTGGTTCAATGCCATTGCGACTTTGATTATATCTAAATTTTCTGATAGAAACAGTAATTGTCTTTCTAATTCGGATGCTTGATTGACCTGAATGGAAGCATCCTGAGCCAAGTGATGAATGTTGTCGATTTGCTTATAAACCAGCTCATAAAAGCCGGTGATGGTTTCGCCAAGCTGCGAGCCAGACTTTTTGGTTATGGGCTGATCTGCTGACAAATTTGTACTATATAGCTGGAGATGATTCAAACAACTGGTCGCCCAATTCCCATGATCAAATACGCGGCATGCTGAAAGTAATTCTTCTGCCAGACGTTCTCTTGTTATTTTTGACTCCCGGTATTTTGATAAAAATATTATCAATCCAAAGATAAAAAACGAAACTGCAAAAGGAAGAAAATGTGATATCCAGAAATTTTGTCCTGACAATGGCACATCGAGAAACAGGTAAGACAACACTGGAAAAAAAAACAATAAAATTTGAAACCTTAATTCTACCCAATTTTTAAACTGGATGATTAGGAGTCCTATAATTAATGCGATCAATAATCCGGCAAATTTAGCTAATTGCACCTGGTATGAGGTGGATTTGTAGATTCGCATGATAAATCGTTTGCTTTTTGAAACTGCTTTTGCCAGTCCAGCTTGCTCTGTGACAATTATAATTTGTCCCGATTCTAAATTATTTCGAACAAGCTCAATTCCGCTTGGAAAACAGATTTTGAGATCATATTTTTTACCCGGTAGAACACCATAGTGGATTACGGTTGAATTCATACAGCCATAGCCATATCCACCATTGATTTCTCTCAAGCCAAGCAGGTATTGTTTTTCTCCGAGATGACCTGCTTCAAATAAAAATGCCTTCGCGCCAATGGCATCGCGATTGCTTTTCGTACCGATTAATTTGATTTTTAGAAAATTGTGATTGTTAATTTGATTTTTGTAATAAAAGCTCGATTTATCATCATTTGCCAGATAACAGTCAATATCGCCGTCGTTGTCGGGATCACCGCAGGCAATTCCGGTTGAATGTTCCTCC
>CBFDBN010000302.1:0-5317 GCA_965603055.1 uncultured bacterium
AAGGAAATTTGATTTTGGCTTATTTGAGACTAATACTTTTCTTTTCAATCGTTATTTTCCTGAGCTCCTGTGAAAAAGATGATCCAACCAGTCCCAAAGATTCTCCCCCGGTTTTGTCCGATTTAGCTGTCCCCGATACAATTTTGACTGGAATCGATCAAAGTTTTATTTTTTCCGTAAAGTGTAATGATGCAAATGGTCTTGACGATATCGACAGTGTAAGTTTTAAAATTTCAACGAATTCTGGACAGTTAGTTGTACCAGGAATTATGTTTGACGATGGAAATTATGATGTTCATGGCGACAATGTTCCCGGGGATGGCAAGTATAGTGTTCGCTTAAAATTGGATTTGGACATGGGCGATTATCATTTCGCTGTGCAGGCTGTTGATCTCACAAAATTAAGAAGTGATGAATTAAGCGATACATTTTATGCCATGCCAGGAATCATTAATTTCGCTCCCACTATTACAAAATATCACATACCTGATACTGTTTATGTAGATGAAATCGTTCCGTTTAATCTAAGTGTCAACGCCTCAGATCCAGATAGCGCGGATTATATTAAAAAAGTTACCTACCAGATTTTGGAACCAACACTTACTGAAGTTGCCGAGAACGGCGAGCTAAATGACCAGGGTGTAAACGGAGATAGTCTGGCAGGAGATGGGATCTATTCCATTGAAACAACCACTGCATTTGCCAATTGGAAATTTGGAAATTATCACCTTATGATTCAGGCATTTGATAGTCATGACAAATCCAGTGAGAGCATTTACAAAATTCTACCATGGGCGAAAAAGAATATTGGAGTTGCCCCACAAATTTTGAGCGTAAGCGCACCAGATACAGTTCAATTACCCAACTCTGGCGATAAGTCGTTTATCTTAACTGCTAAGGTAACTGATCAGGACAATAATAAAGATATTAAAGAAGTTTCTTTCGATACTTTCAAACCAGATGGAACGCCCTCCAGTGGCAATCCATTTAAAATGTATGACGACGGCACCAGTGGCGATGCTGTTGCTGGTGATTTTATTTTCTCCCTTCGTATATTTATTACCGCTGCAAATGATGCTGGCAATTATCGCTTTGAATTTCAAGCAAGAGATTATTCAGAATTATCAGGTGAAAAAGTTACTCACATAATAACGGTGATTAAATAAGATGAAAAAATTTTTATTTTTATTGCTTTTCTTTGTATTTTCTTTTCATTCCGTCAATAGCCAGATGTTATCTAAATACGGCTACAACTTTCAATCATTACCGACACCTGGTTTAAAAAGTAATAGCATAACTGACCTTGTTGTCGTTGATGAAAATACCATCTGGTTGGGAACTGGCAAAGGGCTATCCAAAACTGAAGATGGCGGCAAAACCTGGCAGACTTTTACAGATGAAAATGGCATTGGACGTGGCGGCGTCTCAGCGCTTGCTGTCACAGAATCTGTAATCTGGGTGGCAACTGCGTTTGATACATTGATAGCTGGTGAACATGAAGCGGCTGGCGGGGGACTCAGCTATTCCACTGATAACGGCGAAACATGGAATTATGTGGGACAACCGTTTCCGAGAACTGATTGGACGATTATCAACAACGTGACTTATGATATCGCAGTGATCGATTCTGCCGTCTGGATTGCCAGTTTCGGCGGCGGTTTAATAAAATCATCTGATATGGGCAAAAATTGGGTCGTTCGTCCACCAGATAATTATAATTTTAATCCGGATCAATATTTAAACCATCGTGTGTTTTCCTTGCTGGCTGTTGGTGATACGCTGTGGGTTGGTACGGCGGAGGGAATCAACGTCTCCTACGATGCAGGAAAAACCTGGAACACTCAATTCACCCATCAAAACCAGGATCAGTCGATTTCTGGTAATTTCGTTGTGTCACTGGCTGTGCAACAAGTCGATGACCGCCAGATCATCTGGGCGGGGACAGCTAATGCTGAAGATTTAGAGGAATTTCGAGCGTCCTCGTGGACAAAAGATGGCGGCTTGACCTGGGAAAATGGCTTGAGAGGCAAATTTGCCTGGAATTTTGCCTTTGACGGTGAAATCGTCTATGCCTGTACCGATAGTGGTTTCTGGAAATCTCCCGATGCAGGCGAAACCTGGGATGTGTTTCCTCAGATTGTTGATGAAGTAACGAGAGAAAAATTTTTTACTATCGAATACTATTCGATTGGTTTGACTCCAAATAAGAACCTCTGGGTCGGCAGTGCCGATGGATTGGCTTTAACCGAGAACAATGGACTTACCTGGAATATCCTTCGTGCGTTTGTCAAACCT
Organism: uncultured bacterium; assembly: GCA_965603055.1. Lineage (GTDB taxonomy): Bacteria > Zhuqueibacterota > Zhuqueibacteria > Thermofontimicrobiales > Thermofontimicrobiaceae > CBFDBN01. The sequence goes on from CBFDBN010000302.1 coordinate 2,296, forward strand.
GGCGTTGAAGGCGAGCCTCGAGTCTATGCCTATCCCAATCCTTTCACACCATTACGACACAATCAAATTGGTGGAGATGGCTTTATCCGTTTCCAATTTAGCACAACGACAACGACCCGGGCGAAAGTCAGAATCTTTGATTTTGCTATGGATTTAATAACCACTGTTGATGAAGGCAAAACCTACCCGGCTGGCAACTGGTCGATCCCCTGGAATGGAAAAATAGAGAATGGAAAATTGCTGGCGAATGGGGTTTATTTCTATCAGTTGGATATTGAAGAAGGGAAGTATTGGGGGAAGATTATAATTATTGATTAAAAGTCTCACATAAAAGATAAATTGTCTTATAAATTCTTTCTATAGGAAAAGAAATGAGTGCCTTAAAAACAACAGCAGTCGTTGAGGATGCCAACCATCTAAGGCTTGAATCAAATTTTGATAATCTCAAAAGAGGAACACAGGTTGACCTCATCATATTGATCAAACAAAAAAAGAGAAATTGGGAACAAGTCCTCAATAGAATTGGGGTATACACAGATGAGGAACTTTCTGGTTTTATGGAAGCAAGAAAGGAGATCAATAATTGGCAGCCCGCAGAATTTTAGTTGATTCCTCTTTGATAATTGAATACTTTCGTAAAGAGAAAAAAGAAAAATGTCGGTTATATCATTTATTTCAGTTAGATAAGAGGCTTTATATATCAGCGATAACGGTTTACGAGCTCTTATGCGGTGCTAAAACTCCTCAACTTCAACAAGATACCGAAGACATCATCGGATTATTTGATATTTTGGAATTCGGGCAAAACGAAGCCAAAAAAGCTTCAAATTTGTATAAACAATTGAAACAGAAAAATAAGATTATTGAGACAGCCGATATTCTTATCGCAGCCACTGCATTGCAATATTCATTGGAAATAGCCACATTGAATATTGGACATTTTTCAAGATTTGAAGAACTTAAGATTTTTGAAATCTAAATCGGCTCAAAGACTATTTTCATTCAAAGAGGAAATTCACCAATTATGAACAAGTTAAAAATAATAATAACTCTATTCTTAGTGTTTTTACTTACTGCAATTCAAAATGCTAACGCCGATGACGGCATCCTCGCTGGCGCTTTCATGAGAATGGGTTTAGGCGCCCGTGCTAATGCAATGGGAAATGCTTACACAGGTTTGGCAGAAGGCACCGTTGCTGCCTATTACAATCCGGCGGGTATCCCGTTTCTCGAAACCAGGCAGGTAATGTTGTCCTACCGCTTCCTCTCGCTGGATCGAAATTTTAATTACATCGGATTCGCCACCGGCGTTCGACCTAAAGTCGAGGAAGGATCAGAGGAAATGGCATTAAATGCAGGTCTGGCGATAAGCTGGATTCATGCGGGTGTCGATAATATCGATGGCAGGGATTTTGCTGGTAATCATTACCAGGATTTTTCCAATTCAGAACACGCCTTTGCGCTGTCATTTGGGGTGATGCCCATTAAAAATATGCTGGCAATCGGATTAACCGGAAAAGTGCTCTACAATCGCATTCCTGAAGTTGGCGATGATAACGCTGCTATCTCGGATTTTGGACTGGGAGTTGATCTTGGCATTTTGTTCAAACCTTTACCTTATGTCTCTGTTGGTTTTACCGTGAAAGACATTAATGCCAAATATGATTGGAAAACCGATAAGGTCTGGGAAAAGGATATCGATAAAATCGATCGCTTCCCGCAAACCTTTCGAGGTGGCATTACCCTGCGATACCCTTATCCCTGGTTACTGTTTGCCTTTGATTTAGAAAAAAACAATCAACAGGATATGAAATACTTTGTCGGAACAGAGGCATTATTGATGGATAAATTTGCTGCCCGAGCAGGATTGAACAACGGATCGCTTACGCTGGGTGGCGGCTATTTATTTGAATTATTTAACCGACCGGTTCAGATTCAATATGCCTTCGTCACCAAAAAATACGATGCTGCCAGTGAGCATATCTTTTCATGGGTGTTTAACCTGTAAAACAAGTTGCCAACTTGTCCTACGTTTTGTGGATGTTTAACTTGTAAAACAAGATTCCATTTTGTTCTACATTCTTTGCCAATTTTTAAAGGAAACTAAAATGCAAAACAAATCACGACCGAGATTGATTATTTTAACTTTTATATTGATGATAAATTTTAGCTTTCTGGCTTATTCAGGAGATAATCCAGCCAGCACCGGTCTTTCATTTTTAAAGCTCGGCGCAGGCAGCCGTGCCGTCGGCATGGGCGAAGCCTACATAGCGGTTGCCAGCGACGCCAGTGGAACCTACTGGAATCCAGCAGGGCTTGCCAATTTAAGTGGCACAGAATTGATGTTCACTCATAATAAATGGCTACAGGATATTACCAATGAATTTGCAGCATTCGGATTTCGGTCTGGCAAAAATGCGTTCGGCATTAGTTTTATGTCCAGCACTATTGGTGGAATTGAGCGACGTGTCAAAGCTTCTGCGGAACCGCTGGATGTCTTGAATGTTCATGATATTATGCTTGGATTTTCTTACGCAAGAGGGCTTGGAGAAAATTTAAGCCTGGGAACCACTGTCAAATATCTTTATCAAAAAATTTATATTGAAAGCGCCTCCGGTGTGGCAGTTGATCTCGGAATGCAATATTCGACTCCATTGCAGGGCTTGAAGACAGGTATCGTCATTCAAAATTTTGGATTCATGTCTAAATTACAGGAAGAATCGACTGAGCTACCCCAGACAATTCGAGCGGGATTCGCATATCAATTACCGTTTCAAATTTTGAGTGGCGAATTTTTAGTGGCAGCAGATTGGATGAAGATTCTTGAAAGTACTTCCCACTTGAATATCGGCTTCGAATATAATTTCATCAAATATTTCGCCCTCCGATTCGGTTATCAAACTGGATTTGAGGACAAAGGCATTCACGGCGGATTTGGCGTGAGCTTCAATCGCTATCGATTGGATTATGCTTATGTGCCGTTTAGTTCTGATTTGGGGAATTCGCATCGGATTTCGTTTGG
>CBFDBN010000303.1:0-5290 GCA_965603055.1 uncultured bacterium
ACCGCAGAGATTTTTTTATTTTTTCCCTTATCAATTTTATAAGTTTAAAGCTTATTTCATTAAAATTTCATCATTCCAAAAATCCAATACTCCAACAATCCATCACTCCCGTACTTCATTTCCAACCACCGAAACAAAAACATCCTCAATCGAGGCTTTACTGTATTCCTGTTTCAAAGTTCGAGGTGTATCAATGGTAATAATTTTCCCCTGGTGCATGATCGAAAGCCGATTACAATATTCTGCTTCGTCCATGTAATGGGTGGTCACAAAAATTGTCGTGCCCTGCTGGGCTAATTCATTGATCAATCCCCAGAATTCCCGTCTTGAGATCGGGTCGACGCCAGAAGTTGGTTCATCCAAAAAAAGAACTGACGGACTGTGGAGAATGGCGCATCCCAGAGCCAGTCGCTGTTTCCAACCCAGGGGAATTTCTCCTGTAATTGTTCGGCGCTGGTCAACGAGATTCAATTTTTCGAGAATCCAATCTTTGCGTTGTTTAAGGTTTTTATTATTCAAACCATAAATTCCGCCATAAAAAGTGATATTTTCTTCAATTGTCAGATCATTGTACAGCGAAAATTTCTGTGACATGTAACCGATATTTTTTTTGATTTCTTCCGAATCATTATTGATGTTAAAACCATGCACCCAGGCATCACCTGATGTTGGGAGCAACAATCCGCACAACATTCTGATCGTCGTCGTTTTTCCAGCGCCATTAGCGCCAAGAAAACCGAAAATTTCTCCCTGTTTCACTTCAAAGTCGACATGATCGACCGCAGTAAAAATGCCGAAGGTTTTGGTGAGCTGTTGAACTTTGACGGATATTTCATTCATTTTTTTATCTTTGCATCAATTCGATAAATGTATCTTCTATTCCTGGCTCAATTGTTTGAATCGACGTTACACCTGGAAAATTAGACTGAATCATCTTTATAACATAATCTACTTCTTTCGTTGTGATATGAATTTTGTCACCAAAAATTTGAACCGCTTTTATTTCAGACAATCCTTTTAATTGATTCGAAGTCGTGATCAGTTCATCGGTAATGATTTCTAATAAATGATCTGAAAACAGGGTAGCGATATTTTGAGGCGCATCAACTGCCAGAATTTTCCCTTGATGCATCATCGCCACTCGATTGCACTGGTTGGCTTCATCCATGTAAGGTGTTGAAACAAGAATTGTCACTCCTTCTTGCTTCAATTCATGCAGAATTTCCCAGAATTCTCTCCGTGAAATCGGATCGACGCCAGTGGTTGGTTCGTCTAAGACTAATAGTTTTGGGGTATGAATTAACGTGCAACTCAATGCCAGCTTTTGCTTCATCCCACCCGATAATTGATCGGCTCGTCTTTTTTGAAAGGGCGCTAATTGGCTGAATTGAAGCAGTCGATCCAATCGCTCCTCTCGTTCCCTGGGTGCTACTTGAAATAAATCGGCAAAAAATCTCAAATTTTCGCTGACTGTCAAATCAGGATAGAGCGAAAAACGCTGCGGCATATAGCCGATGATTTTTTTGATTTCCTTCAATTGCTTGACGACATCAAAATTTAGAACCTGGCACCGTCCATTATCAAAAGATAACAGCCCACATAAAATTCGCATGGTTGTAGTTTTTCCTGCGCCATCGGGACCAATTAAACCGAATAGTTCTCCATCATGAATTGAAAATGAGATTTCGCTGACGGCTTGAATTTTTCCATAAGTTTTTGATAAATTTTCGACTTTGACAGCGGTTTCAGTCATTATTACCTGTCCTATTTAATGTAGGGCAAATTGCCAATTTGTCCTACTTCTCCACAAATATATCGGCAGGCATTCCGATTTTCAGCACCAGATCGGGATTGGGCACATCGATTTTGACAGCATAAACCAGGTCTGCCCGTGCCTCTTCGGTTTGGATATTTTTCGGCGTAAATTCTGCCTTGGATGAAATCCAGATTATTTTTCCATCAAATTTGCGATCGGGAAACGAATCGACCCTGATTGCTGCTTTTTCTCCCAATTGAATGAATCCCAATTGCGGCGCAGTTACATAAAGTTTAATCCATAATTTTGTCAAATCAGCGATGGTCACTATCGGCAATCCCATTGCCACGTTTTCACCTTGTTCGATGAATTTATTGATCACAATTCCCGAAGCAGGACTCACAATGGTGGCGTCTTTGATCTGGCTTTCGATGAGTTTCAAATTGGCTTCGATCTGCTGTTTCTTCATCTGGGCGGCTTTGAGATTTGACTGGGTGGTTTTTAATTGGGTTTGTGATTGATTGTACATCGTTTCAATATCATCGAGCTGCTGTTGGGTTGCCGCTCCTTCTTTTTGTAATTTGTTAATCCGTTCATATTTTTTCGTGATACTTTCGACCTGCTCCTGGGCCAGGTTAATTCCCTCCCGAGCCGTTGAGATGTGATAATCGACCTCTGCCAATCCTGCCTGAATCTGTTCCCTTTGAAGGGCTAATTTTTCTGTATCGACAACTGCAATTACACTACCGATTTGAACATGGTCGCCTTCCTTCACCAAAAGATCGAGCACCTGTCCATTACTCTTAGAGCTGATCGTTATTTCAGTAGCCTCTAAAGTTCCTGACCCTGTAATTCGATCATTATTCTTCTTCTCACAATAAAAAAAGAACACGTATAATATTAGAACCAGGTAAAAAATTTTAAAACTTATTTTTATATTCTGCATATTCCCTCCGAATCGGAATTTTTTTGTGAAACTTCAAACGTGAAATGTGAAACGCTATAAATGAAACAAATCTGTCTTTTTCGTTTCACGTCTGCCGTCTCACGTTTTACGATTGAATCAACCCATGCTCCAACAAATCCACAATATGTTTTTTTCTCTCTTTAATGAATTTTTTCTGATCGATATCTTTAAGGCTAAATATATGACGAAGCAGTGGATAAGCAATGAAATAAATCACGCACATTCCCACAATGCTAATGATCGTTTGAATGGGATCAACTTTACGAAATTGACCTTGTTGGATACTTTGTTCGATCAGGGAGTGAATCTTTACTGAAATTGGATTCTCGTCATGGGAAAGTGTCTCTTTGAAAATCATCCCAATAGTCTCACCGCCACTGGCGATTTCCCGCAGTATAATCCTGGGCAGCCCTTCATTCTCAATCAAAAAATTTATATAAGCTTCAACAAACTGCTCCAATTTTTTTCTCGGCTCCTGTTCAGAGATAACAACCTCATTTACCTTCTGAAATAATCTACGCACAATGGAACGCAGCACTTCCAGATACAGCAGTTCTTTATTATTGAAATAATAAAACAGCATGGCTTTGTTCACCCCTGCTTGATCAGCAATCTCCTGCATCCGTGCGCCATCTTTGCCTTTTTCAATGAAAACCTGCTGCGCCGTGAAAAGTATTTTATCACGAGTGGATAGTGTTTCATCTTTTTCCATGAAATTCTCTCTCGAAAAGATTTCATCAACCGAATGGTTTAACCGAATGGTTAATTATAGTAAAAAATATTTTAAATGTCAATGAGTTTTTTTGAAAAATTTGGTATGAGAATAAAACTGACCGTCACTTCCGAGGCTAATCATTACCCATAAGTTGGGGGGATATAAGCAAACCAAATTAAACGCAGAGATCGCAGAGGACGCTGAGAAATAAAAAGTTATGAATTCGCTTGAAGAAGTTTTGAAAACCTCTAATCAAAGAAATAAAACACTGTTCTCCACTAGCAAAAGTAAAAATACGTTAGAAAGAATAAATTTGTATTTTGCATTAATAAGGATTGATAAGATACATGGTTTGATACATTTGCTAGTAACTTTTTTTCAATAGCAAAACTCTGCGTACCTCTGCGGTCTCTGCGTTGGAAAAGATATGGGTAATGCTTAGCTTCCGAGGTGACGGTCACTTTTCGTTTACTGGTAACTTTTTGCAGTTTTGAAAAAACAACCGAAATCTTGATTTTTTATTCACAGCTTACATCGTGATTATTATTCTCCGTGGAGAATTAACTTGATTTTTTAAAATCTTCTTATCATAATTACAATTTCATAATCCCAATTTCTTCATCCGATAAATCAACACATGCCGGGGGATATCCAACAATTTAGCTGCCTTCGTTTGATTGCCCCTGGTTTTATTCAAAGCATTGATGATCGCCCGTCGTTCGATATCTTCGAAAGTTAAATTATCAATTTCCCCAATTTCAGCGGGGAGAGCGATTTTTTGTTTTAAATTTCTCGATATAGGCTGCAGGACTTCTGTGCCGATTGTTTTTTCCCGGGAAATGACAATGGCTCGTTCTATGGTATTTTCCAGTTCACGAACATTGCCGGGCCAATCGTATTGCATGATTAAATCTAACGCTTCGCCAGTGATGTCGTAGGTTTGATCTTTTCCATATTTTTTCAAAAAATGATCGACCAGGAAAGGAATATCATCTTTTCGATCACGAAGCGGGGGAATAGCAATGGCAACGACATTCAATCGATAATATAAATCCTCTCGAAATCTTCCTTGTTGAATCAGTGCTTCCAGCTTTTTATTAGTGGCGGCAACAACCCGGGCATCGACCTTAATTGGCATTGAATCACCGACTTTTTCGATCTCTTTCTCCTGCAATACCCGGAGTAACCTCGCTTGCAAATCCGCTTTTAAGTCGCCGATTTCATCTAAAAAAATTGTCCCCTGGTCTGCCAGTTGAAATTTTCCCTTTCTATCTTTTAAAGCGCCGGTAAAAGCGCCCTTCACATGACCGAACAGCTCGCTTTCCATTAGATTTTCTGGAATTGATGGGCAGTTGACAGTAATAAACGGTTTGTCTTTCCGAGGGCTATTGTAATGGATCGCCCGGGCGATTAACTCCTTTCCTGTCCCACTTTCCCCTTGAATTAAAACAGTGGCTTCACTCTCGGCAACTCTTCCGGTTAACTTCAGTACATCTTCCATCACCGCACTTTTTCCGATCAACTTACCGAAATCATATTTCTTGTAAAGCTCACTGCGAAGCTGGATATTTTCAGCCTGGAGTTTTCGGAACTGAACAGCTTTCTCAATGACAAATCGCAGTGTTTCTTTGCCAAAGGGTTTGGTTAAGTAATCATCCGCACCCAGTCGGCTGGCTTCGATAGCATTTTCAACTGTTCCATAAGCGGTTATAATTAAAATAATAACATTCTTGTCCAATCGCCTGATGGAAGTTAATAGCTCCATTCCAGTCATTCCCGGCAGTTGGAGGTCTGTGATCACAATATCAAATGAACCTCGTTTAAATAAGTTTAACCCTGATGATCCATCGGT
>CBFDBN010000304.1:0-5277 GCA_965603055.1 uncultured bacterium
ATGCCCTTGCATTCCTGCTAATATTCTTTCTGATCCCTTTTAATGCTTACCCAGGTACAACGGGTAAAATTGCAGGAACTGTCCTCGATGCTGAAACTGGGCTGGGATTAGCGGGCGTCAATGTCATTATTGAAGGAACGACCCTGGGCGCTGCGACCGACCTGAACGGGAATTTCATTATTTTAATGATTCCGCCGGGAATTTATTCTGTCCGAGCCATGATGATGGGATATAACAATTTCCGTTATGAAAATGTCAAGGTCTCCATCGATCTCACCACTCGCCTGGAATTCAAGCTACAATCGGCTGTTCTGGAAATGGGAGAGGGAGTGACTGTCGTCGCCGAGAGACCGATGGTTCAGATGGATTTGACATCCACTTCGACAATCGTATCATCCGAGACCATCAAAAATCTTCCCGTCGATCATTTTGCCGATGTCGTTAACTTACAGGCAGGTGTGGTCGAAGGACATTTCAGGGGCGGCAGGGCTGGCGAAGTGATGTACATGATCGATGGAATTCCAGTGAATGACGTCTATTCTGGTTCGTATGCTTTTCAAGTGGAAAATAGCGCCATTGCCGAACTGGAAGTGATCAGCGGAACTTTCAATGCTGAGTACGGACAGGCCATGTCTGGAGTCGTCAATATTGTTACCAAAGAAGGTGGAGCTAAGTATGCTGGGGAACTTTCAACTTTTTTTGGTGATTATATCAGCGGCAACAACGACATTTTCTGGAACATCGATAAAATCAACCCGACCTATAATTTTGAAGCCAGCTTGAATGGGCCTCTTCCCCTACTCGGAGATAAATTTTCATTCTATTTGAGCGGGCGTTGGGTGAAACGAAATGGCTTCATCTACGGCAAAAAAGTATTTGTTCCTTCCGATCAATCTGATTTTTCTGCCCCCGATGAAGCAGATTGGACGATTATGTCACAGGGGCAGGTTTATAATTATACGCCAGAAACCGCAAAAGACCTGATCGATAATGCCGAAGCCGTTGCTATGAATCCTGAAGAACGAATCTCAGGTCTGGCAAAATTGACTTACAAATTGACTGCTTCGGATAAGCTCAGTTATGAATTCATGTTACAGGATCAATATCATAAAGACTACGATCACCAATTCCGACTCAATCCCGATGGGGCTTATAAGAGATATACCGACGGCTACAACAATAGCCTGATCTGGACCCATGTCATGAACGAGCGGACATTTTTAACTTTAAAATTCAATTCGTTTATAACAAAATATAAGCAATATGTCTATGAAGACCCGAATGATGATCGTTACGTCTCGACTCGCCGCTTGCAGGATTCTGGCGCCAATGCGTTCCTCAGCGGCGGCATGCAGATGTGGAATTTCCAGCGCAGCACCACAACTTCACTAGGCAAGTTCGACCTCACCAGCCAGGTGACCAATACCCACCAGTTTAAATTGGGCTTTGAAGCCAAGCGACACAAACTCTGGCTGCATGAGTACGAGGTTGTGACTGATGGCAACTTACGAATTCCTCCATCGACTGCATTCAACAATAATGAATATACCCATTATCCGACAGAATTGTCGGCATACATTCAGGACAAGATGGAATTCAACTACATGATTGTCAATGCGGGAATTCGATTCGATTATTTCGATCCTTACGGCGAAATTCCATTGGATTATTCCAATCCGACTGTATCTGCCAAAGAGAAATCAGATTACACCGCCCAGGTCAGTCCCAGGGTCGGATTGGCTTACCCGATAACGAGCAAAGGCGTTATCCATGTTTCTTATGGACATTTTTTTCAAACACCAAACCTGGATTATCTCTATGTCAACCCTCAATTCGAATTGTTCCTGCTCCAGAGTATAGTTTCGCCGCCGCCCAACAGCACGATAAATATATTGGGCAATGCCTCACTCAAGCCGCAAAAAACCGTTATTTATGAAATCGGCTTGCAACAGCAGCTTTCTGATCTTTTCGCACTCGATGTCACCGCCTTTCGAAAAGACATTCGAAATTTATTGGGCACAGAGGTTCTCCAGTTATTCACTGGAGGCTATTACGCCCGTTACATTAATCGGGACTATGCCAATGTGAAAGGGATCACCATTTCCCTGGAGAAAAGGCAAACATCAGGCATTGCTGGCGTTGGCGCATCGATCGATTATACTTTTCAGATCGCTAATGGAAATGCCTCGGATCCCAATGATGCCTACCTGAACACCTTATCCGGAGCAGAAACACTAAAACAAATGCGCCCCCTGGATTGGGATCGGCAGCATCAAATTAATGCCACTTTAACGATGGGCGGTCCCGGTAATTACAACATCAGCCTAATCGGTCGAATGGCGACAGGCTTCCCCTACACTTCAGTTTGGGGAACAGGCGCTTATATCGAAAATAATGCCAGGCGTCCATTAATTTATACCGCTGATTTGTATGCTGTAAAAGATTTCAAATTCGGAAAATTAAATTACTCGGTTTTTGCCAGGGTTTACAACTTATTTGATCGATTGAACGAGCGGGATGTATTTCCCGATACAGGTCGTTCTGGCTATACATTGACACCATTTCATCAGGGATATTTACAGCCGAGAGGAATCAATTCAATAGAAGATTATTTTATCCGACCTGATTTTTATTCCAGTCCGAGGGAAATTCAGGTTGGGTTATCTGTGGAGTTTTAGGTTTGATAGAAAGGATAATATTCTAAGAGATTTTCTGAGTACTAATGAATCTGACATCCCCCCTGCCCCCCTTCAAAGGGGGGATTGTTGAAAGTCCCCCTGTGAAGGGGGATTTAGGGGGATGTTCGATTAACAAAATCTTTTTGAAACCAAAAAAAGGTAGAACCATGAAAAATCTAACGCTTACCTTAATACTGCTAACTCTCATTTTATTTCCAGCTCTGCTGATCGCCCAGGCAGTGCAGCAGCGAGTACCCGATCCCAACACAGGCGATTTGAGCATGTTGAAAACGGGCATCATGGACGGGAATCGCATTGCCACTCGATTTAAAAACTGGGGTGAGATTGCCGAGCATCCCTGGAGTCCCTCCTGTGAGTGGCCCCAGGGAACGGGTCACGAATACCAGGACGGTGTGGCGCTGATCGTCAGTGTTTCTGCTCACGATCGCAGTGGAAAACTCATTCACCCTATGGAGACGAACTATCGGGAGTTCGTGGATTACAATCAAGAAAATCCCAGTGAACTATGGGGCTGGGCGCCATTGCCTGGATATTATAGCAAGGGAGCGACTTCACCTGCCATGAGTGATGATCCCATGACCTGGCCGCTGCGCTGGCCTGATAAACCGCCCTCATGGGATGGCTACTGGAACGGCTGGTTCGGCAAAGGAAAATCCCAGGCAGAATTGGAAACCTATTTTGTGTTCGATGACGATCTGGATGAAGAATGGAATTTCTATCCCAATCCATCCGATACAACCCGTCGAGGCATCGGATTTGAAGTTGCGGCTCGCTATTTTCAATGGGCACAGGTGTTAGCTCGTGATGCCATCTTTGCCCTCTATTCTATCACTAACGAAGGAATGACAGATTACGACAGCGTCTATTTTGCATTTTACACCGATTGGGGACTGGGCGATCTGCCGGGCGAAGATATGGATAACATGGACGATGCGGGTTCTTATGACCTTGATCTGGATATTGCGTATGCCTGGGATAATGACTACACTGGTTTCCGAGGCTGGGCAGTCGGCGTTGGCGGCTTCGCATTTTTAGAGAGCCCTGGAATTAACTACGATGGACGGGATAACGATTTCGATGGATTGGTGGATGAATCCCGTATCAATGATGCAGGTATATGGCTTGATCAATATCCTTACGGAATAATCGATGTAGACAATTTTAGAAATCATTATGATAAAGAACCAGCGCCTCACTGGTCAGGTGATGAAGATGGCGATTGGCGAGCTTACACTGATTTGAATGAAAACGGTTTGTGGGATATTGGCGAGCCGCTGAACGATGACGTCGGCGAGGATGGCGTGGGACCCTACGATGCGGGATACGATGGACCCGATGAGGGCGAAGGCGATGCCAAACCAACTTTGGGCAGCGGAAATTTACCTGGCGAACCAAATTTTGGAAAAACCGATAAAGATGAATCAGATCAAATCGGTCTCACTGGATTCGAAATTTTCTATGTTCACTATTTTGAATTGACTAATGACGAACAGAACTGGAATGTTTTCCGCCGCTCCAGAAATCCCGATGAATCTCCCCCTTCTCCTGTAGTCGGAGGCAATTTGGGGATGTTCTTTGCTTCGGGTCCTTTTAAATTAAAAGCAGGACAAACTGAAAATTATTCTATGGCATTGTTGTTTGCCGATGACCTCGAAACATTAGCCCGAAGGAAAAAGACCGTCCAGAGCATCTACGATAACGATTACCAGTTTGCCGTGGCGCCCAATAAGCCCCGCTTAATTGCCACGCCAGGCGATGGAAAAGTGACGCTCCGCTGGGATGCATTAGCCGAAAAATCCTGGGATCCGTTCCTGCAGGAATATGATTTTGAAGGATATCAGCTCTTGCGCTCCAGTGAAGCAAAATTCAGAGAATCACTGAAAATCACCAATGCTTATGGCGATGAATTTTACAACTTGCCGTTGGAACAGAGCGGTGCGTTGGCGCAATTTGATATTAAAAATGGCCTGGCAGGATTACATCCAATCGATGTTGAAGGGATTAAATTCAACATGGGAAAAGACACAGGATTACGCCATATCTATATCGACACCACGGTTCAAAATGGACAGACCTATTTCTATTCGCTGGTTTCGTACGATCACGGCAAGGTTGATACGACAGAAACTGGCATCGAAGGGCTGACGCCAATGTGGTGCACCAGTCGGATCGAGCTCGATCCAGCAGGTAATCTTTTTCCAGATATCAATTGCGCTATTGTAACACCCAATACCTATGCGGCGGGCTACAATCCGCCATCACTGGAGACCGATGGCTTTGGTAGAGGAATTCGTAAGATAGGTCCTGCTACAGGTTATATGAGCGTTGATTTTGTTGAAGAAGATTCAGTAAAGAGTGGACATACTTACCAGGTCGTATTTCGTGACACGGCTAAATTCCATCATACTGGCACGGTATATTATACCATTTACGATTCGACTGAAGGGAAACAGATTTTTCCCGAGCAGGTGATTGAAGAACAGGTCGAAACACCCGTGTTCAATGGCATGGTATTAAATCTTTATAACGATCCAGAAGTGAAAATAAATTGGAACAAGACCGGTTGGTACCCAGGAGC
>CBFDBN010000305.1:0-5270 GCA_965603055.1 uncultured bacterium
TCCCAGGTCGTTTTTGATCTGTTCATAAACCTTGACTTTATCTGGCTGTCCCTGGGTTAAAATTTTAATGTCTAATTCATCAGCTCTTTTTTTGACAGCTTCAGAAGTACGACCCGTTATAATGCCAATTTCAATCTCACCTGCCTGGGCTAATTTAATTCCTAAGCCATCTTTTACATTAAAAATTTTTAGCTCTTGAAGAGACTCCCCCAAGATTAGGCTACCATCGGTTAGAACGCCATCGACATCGAGTAGAAGTAGTTTTATCTTTTTGCTCTTCTTTTCTAAATCCATTTAGGTCGCTTTACCTTATCGGTATTTGATTGATTAATTTACTTCAAACTCTGATCGAGGAATTTCCGATTGTCTAATTATTGATCTCAAAGTTCCTATACGCAGTTCCTTATGGTCAGGGACAGGTACTGTTATAGTGGAGTTATGCAGTCTTTTCTGCATCACAATATGACTTCCACGACGCCTGATCTCAAGAAAACCGTGTTTAACAAGAATTTGGCAAGCTTCCTTTCCAGACAAAGTTTTTAATTTACCCAACTGCTACCTCCAATTGGGTAATAAATAAATCATTTTTATGGATTCTGGATTCGATCTCAGATGGATCAGCGCATTCAAAAAAAAGTTCTAATGCTTCTCTTAAATTATTTCGTGCTTCCTCAACAGTAACTCCCTGGCTTGCAATATCCAATTCAGGACACAATGCAACATATCTATCACCTTCTTGCTCAATAATTGCTGTAAACTGTTTATTATTTTTCATAATATAATCCTGTTGACTTATTTAATTAGCTCATCAATTGCTTTCAATTGAATCAACAACTCTTTTAATCGCGCTAAAGGCAACATATTAGAAGCATCACATAACGCTTCTTCTACACAAGGATGAGTTTCTAAAAACAAAGCTTGAATTCCAATTGCAACGGCTGCCCGTGCCATCGGAAAAATAAACTGAGGTTGTCCACCAGATTTGCCTTTCACAGCCCCGGGCAATTGTAAGCTATGTGTAGCATCAAAAACCACTGGATAACCAAGATTTTTCATTATCACAAGAGAACGAAAATCTACAACCAGGTTATGATAACCAAAAGTCGTTCCCCGTTCGGTTAATAAAATTTGATCATTGCCGAAGTGTTCAGCTTTGGCAGCAATTGCTCCCATATCTTCGGGCGCCATGAATTGGCCTTTTTTAATATTAATCGGCTTGCCGGTTTTAGCAGCCGCTACAACAATGTCTGTCTGCCGACAGAGAAACGCTGGAATCTGCAAAACATCTGCTACTTCGGCAGTGGGTGCTGCTTCTTGGGGTGAATGAATATCTGTCAAGATCGGAACATCAAATTCTCTTTTCACCCGGGCTAAAGTTTTTAATCCTTCATCGAGTCCTGGCCCTGTATATGAATCAATACTCTGACGATTTGCTTTGGTATAAGATGATTTATAAACATACGGAATTTTTAGCTCATCTGATATTTTTTTTATTTCTTCCGCTGTTTGAAAAGCGATTTTCTCCGTCTCAATCACGCAAGGACCAGCTATCAGTACAAAGGGTGTTTTGTCTGAAATAGTAATATTTTTTATGTGAACAATTTTCATGTCAAAAATTTTCTAATTCTTCTTAGTTTTCTTTCTAAACTCCAAAGCTGCTGTTACAAAATCCCGAAACAGCGGATGAACATTCAACGCTCGGGATTTTAGCTCCGGATGAAATTGAACTCCTACAAACCAGGGATGATCTTGAAGCTCAATTATTTCTACCAGGTCTAAGTCTGGATTAATACCACTCATGATCATTCCCTGTTGTTCGAGGACATCTCGATATTTGTTATGCACTTCTAAACGATGCCGGTGACGCTCTGAAATTTTTTCTGTTCTATAAGTCTTAAAAGCTTTGGTGCCATTTTTAATGATACATGGCTGGGCACCCAGCCGCATAGTGCCGCCCTTTGCCTTGATGCGTTTTTGATCTTCCATTAAATCGATCACTGGATGTGACGTAGATTCATTAAACTCCGTACTATTGACATCTATTAAATCGCAAACATTTCTGGCAAATTCAATCACTGCGCATTGTAATCCCAAACATATTCCGAAAAACGGGATTTTATTTTCACGGGCATAGCGAACTGCGTTAATTTTTCCTTCAATACCCCTGCTACCGAATCCACCGGGAATCAGCAGTCCGGATATTTCATTTAAGACCAGTGCAGTATCCTGCTTTTCTAATTGCTCAGAATCGACCCATTTTAATTTTACCCGAGTATTATTGGCAACTCCGGCATGAACAAACGCTTCCGAAATGCTCTTATAAGAATCATGAAGCCCAACATATTTTCCGCAGACAGCAATGGTTACTTCTGAATCTGGATTCTTAACTTTTTTTACAAATTTTTCCCATTTGGTCAAATCTGGATTCTTGCAGTTTAAATTGAGTTGTTCAACGATGATATCATCAAGCCCGCCTTCGTGAAACATCAATGGAATCTCATAAATTGTGGATACATCGGGCGCATCGATGACCGCATTGATCGGTACATTGCAAAACAGGGCGATCTTCTTTTTCAAATCAGTGTCCAAACGTGTCTCTGCCCGACAGAGCAGCACATCGGGCTGAATACCGATTTCTCTCAGTCGCATCACCGAATGCTGGGTGGGTTTGGTTTTTAATTCCCCAGCCGCTTTAATATAAGGGACTAAAGTCAAATGAATGTTAATTAAATTTCTTGAGCCAACATCTAAACGGAGCTGACGAATGGCTTCTAAAAAAGGAAGACTCTCAATATCACCCACAGTACCGCCGACCTCGGTAATGACAACATCAATTTTATCGTTACCATCTGCCAGATCTAAAATACGACGCCTAATCTCATCTGTAATGTGAGGAATCACCTGAACCGTCTTGCCCAGGTAGTCGCCATTTCGTTCCCGATTAATCACTGTATAATAAATCTGACCGGTCGTTGCATTATTTTTCTGGGTCATATTTTTGTTAAGAAACCGCTCATAATGACCCAAATCCAGGTCGGTTTCAGCGCCATCATTGGTCACATAAACCTCACCGTGTTGATAGGGACTTAGCGTGCCGGGATCGACATTGAGATATGGGTCCATTTTCAGAATGGTTACATTTAATCCCCGTGCCTGTAATAACATTCCAATCGAGGCTGAGGCAATACCTTTGCCCAGGGAAGAAACGACACCACCGGTCACAATAATATACTTTGTTGCTTGTTCTGCTTTCAAGCTGCTCTCCCGTGTACATAAGAAATCACTCGATCAATATCCGATGGAACGTCAACACCAATCGAATCGGTCTCTGTTAATGCGACTTTAATTTTATATCCATTTTCCAGAATTCTTAACTGTTCTAAACGCTCAATTCTCTCTAAATTTGACATCGGCAGTTTAACAAATTTAAGTAAAAATTCGCGACGATAAATATATAGCCCAATGTGTTGATAATATTTTTCATTTCTTATCCACTTTCTTTGATCTGCTCTGTCACGATGAAAAGGGATTATTGAACGTGAAAAATAAAGTGCATAAAAATCTTTATCAACGACGACTTTCGGAATATTAGGATTAATTAAATTTTCAGCGTCTTCAATTTTCTTCACCAGTGTTCCGACCGGCGCTGCTGGATTTTCTTTCATAAGAACAACCAGTTGATCGATTACGTCTGGATCGATCAACGGCTCGTCCCCCTGAATATTAACGATGAGTTTTGCATCCAAATTTTGTGTGACTTCAGCAATCCGTTCCGTACCATTTGCAGCAGTCGGAGATGTCATCACGACGTTACCATTGAAATTGGTGACCGCATCAAATATTCGTTGGTCGTCAGTCGCAACAATAACCTTTTCCAAGAGTTTCGCCCGACATGCCCGTTCATAAACCCACTGGATCATTGGTTTGCCCAGAATATCAGCCAGTGGTTTCCCGGGAAATCGAGAAGAAGCAAATCTTGCTGGAATTATTCCGATTGCATTCATGAGATTCTACGCGTCTTTAAGGACTTCGCCTTAAAGACAAGGCCCCTTTGGGGCGTAATCATCAAATAAATTAAAATTATATAAGTTTACTATTAGTATTTAAGTTGCTTGATCCAATAATATTAATTCAACGCAGAGGCGCAGAGATCGCGGAGTTACGCAGAGCATTTTTTTTTCACTGCGTACTCTGCGCCTCTGCGTTGAGTTAAAAATTTAAAAACATAGCTCCTTATAGGACAACTACAATTTAATAAAGAGCGACAACGAATTATAGACAAAATTTTGTCGATATTGTCGTACTAAGTGCCTAAGACTTTTTTCAGACTTCGCTGGCTAAAAAGGAATAATGGAAAGCTGGAATGATGGAATATTGATATTGACGTGCTTTTGAAATTCCATCATTCCAATATTCCGTTTCTCATCATTGAAAACGTCGACAATCCGCCCCGGCGGATCGATGTTGCGCTGTAAGCGTTTATAATTATTCTGCCCTGACCTTATTTTATTGGAGATCGAAAATTGCAATTATTATTGCGTCTCATCCCTTAACATTTTGATGATATGTCTCGCCAAATGCTCCTTAATCTCCCTATGACGAGGAACAGGCTGAGATACTTTCGTCCTCGGGTTCTGATACCAGTCGTGATTCGCCCCATGACGAATGAATACGCATCCCATCTTCTCTCACTCACGTATCAATTCTCTTTGTTTCATGCCACTTCCAGTTCTGCAATCCTTCGAACGTAAGGGATACTTCCTCCACTGAGTTCTCGGTAGATATCTCTCAGATTTTCCTCTAATTCTTCTATCGTTTCACCTTGAGTCCAGTAATCAGGATATTCTTCCAGATGTCCAAGCCACATGTCCTCATCATGCCAATAGATATACTTTGTTGCTCTCATTATCCAATTCTTCCCCTTATTATAGTTCTTAAGTTTATACTCCACCTCTTTTCATTGATTCCCCTCCTACACTTTATTGTCAAACTTCATTTAACTTATTCCGATTCATTATCAACCGAAATCACCTTTGGTACACTAAAAAATCCACCATGCCTGGCAGGTGCATTCTTTAAAACCTCTTCCTGGGTCAGCCATGAGCTGGCTTCATCATCACGCATGACGTTTTTTAAGTTTAATACATGGGAAGTTGGCGTTACGTTTTCTAAATCCAATTCATTTAATTTTTCAACATAAGCAATAATCTGAGCCAGCTCTTCGGTCAACTTTTCTTTCTCAATTTCAGAAAATTTAAACTTTGCCAGTT
>CBFDBN010000306.1:0-5265 GCA_965603055.1 uncultured bacterium
ATTTCATTTCTGTGGGCAAAATATCAATTAAAATTTATAGTCCATTTTTTAGCTATCTTCAATTTCTTATTATTTCAATCCTACAAAATCTGATCGTATTTTCAGAAACTTTTATTACAAAAATCTAAAAAAACATCTTGATTTTATTTCTAATTTAAATTATATTCCTTCCTATATTATAAACTCCTTCCTTTTAAAAGGTATAGAGTTCTGCAAAATTAAGATTTTGGTGTCATTTCGAACGGAACGGAGTGGAGTGAGAAATCTGTATACCCTTGAATATCAAGTGGTTAAACAGATTTCTCGCTCCGCTCGAAATGACACTCTTTCTCATTTTGCAGATCTCTATTAAAAGGTAGGCAAAATACACTATTAGATGTCCCGGTGTTTCGGAGGAATTCTTAGTGAGAATATCTAAAGAAATAAATCATGATATAATTGTGTTTGGTGCTGGATTAACTGGATTGAGCGCTGCGTTGGAAATACTGGAACGGGATGAAAGGGCAGATGTGACAGTCGTATCGAAAGTTCATCCCGTCCGTTCCCATTCAGGCGCAGCCCAGGGCGGCATCAATGCAGCGCTGCGATTTGATGATAGCTGGCATTCCCATAAATATGATACGGTGAAAGGATCATGGTTCCTGGCTGACCAGGATGCAGTGCGGATTTTGAGCAGTGAAGCCAAAGAAGTGATTGCTCGATTTGATAAGTACGGCGCCCTGTTCAATCGAAATGAAGATGGAACAATTGCCCAGCGGGCGTTCGGCGGGCAGAGTCGCAATCGCACCTGCTACATTGCCGATAAAACGGGACACAATCTGCTGCATACGCTTTATGAGCAATCGATGAAACAAGATGTGAATTTTTATTGGGAATATTTTGTTACATCGATTATTGTTGAAGATGGAAAATTTAAAGGCATAATTGCTTTTGATGTTTTGACCGGCGAATTTTATTTTATTCGAGGAAAAGCCTTGATCATCGCCACTGGTGGAGCAGGAAGAATTTATGGGCAGAGCAGCAATGCGCTGATCAATACTGGCGATGGAACGGCGCTGGCATATCGGGCTGGAATTCCATTGGAGGATATGGAATTTTTCCAGATTCACCCCACTGGCTTGTTAAATGGAATTTTAATCACCGAAGGGGCACGAGGTGAAGGTGGATATTTGATCAACAAAAACGGCGAACGGTTTATGAAGCGTTATGCTCCGAAATTTATGGAATTAGCGCCCCGGGATTTTGTGGCTCGTTCGATCCATTTCGAAATTCGAGAAGGGCGCGGGATTAATGATGAATATGTTCATCTTGATTTGCGTCACCTGGGCGAGGAGAAAATCAAGAATCGTTTGCCCCAAATCAGGGAGATTGCCAGGCACTTTGCCGGCGTTGATCCGGTGCACGAGCCGATTCCCATCCGGCCGACGGTGCATTATACAATGGGCGGCATTGATGTGAATATTAAAACAGAGACGTGTATTCCAGGAATTTATGCGGCTGGCGAATGCTCTTGTGTCAGTGTACATGGAGCGAATCGACTGGGCGGGAATTCGTTACTGGAAACAGTCGTATTTGGTCCAATTGCAGGCAGGGAAGCTTTAAAATTTTCAAAACATAATGAATTATTGAATTATTCAGAAGATTCGATAAAAGCTGAAGAAGACCGAATGAATACGATGATAGGTCGAACCAATGGCGAGCGATCTGCCGTTATCCGAAAAGATTTGGAAACAACAATGGTCAATAGCTTCGGTATTTTCCGAAATGAGAAACTGATGCAGGAAGGTCTCGATCAGTTGTTGGAATTGAACAAGCGTTATGCCAATGTGATGATTGAAGATAAAGGCAAGGCTTATAATCTCGACCTGGTTCGTGCTTTAGAATTGGGCTGTTTGCTTGACCTGGCTTATGTGATTGCTGTCGGTGCTATCGCCCGAAAGGAGAGCCGAGGCGCTCATTATCGTGAAGATTGTCAGAAAATGGATAATCAGAATTTCTTGAAGCATACAATGGTTAGCCTGGATAAGAATGGGAATCCACAATTGAGTCATAAACCTGTGGTGATTGAGGATATTGAGCCGCTGGCGGAGATAAAATATTGATTTACGATTTTAGATTTTTTAATACAATTATTGAGTTTAATTCTATTATAACTTTGATGTAAATGACTAAAACAGAATATGAACAAATTCTAACTGACAAAGATCGCATTCGTGCTCATTTTACGGTAGACAAAGGAGAGGTGATTGATTTTTTAGTACAATATGAGACACGAATAGGTGAGAGGTGGTATGCAGTAGTTCGGTTTGACACTGCTCATGGATTCCCCCATATTGATATTTTGCATTTTGATGGTAGTAAAGACAAATTTTCTTTGTCTCACTTAACGCCAAAAGATGCTCTTACTATGGCTCAATTAGATGTTGGGCAAAATTGGGAACGTTATCGAGATAATTTCTTGAAGGAGATTAAATAATGAACGAGAAAGATCTTTTTTATAAAAATAATATGCTGAATCTGGAGTTCAATAAATACATGATTGAACATCCTGCGTTCGCGGCTCGAATCCCAAAAGGTGCTCGAATTGTGCTGCTTCCTCTTTATGATCCTGACCTATATCAGGAAAATATAAGATTAGCCAAGAAATACCTGGAATCGGATCAAAAGGTTATTTATATCAAAATAGCTGAATTAGCGCCGCCACCGAAATCCAGAATCAGGAAGCCAATTTTAGAGAAGACGATTGATTTCTAAATCTTGATTGGGGCTAAATTAAATGAATATCATTGCTAAAATTTTCAGATACAATCCCGAAAAAGACAAAAATGGTAGTCTGGTCGAATACAGAGTCAGAATGGAAGAAGGAATGTCAGTTCTGTCCCTTTTGCACCAGGTTCATGACGAACAGGATGGCAGTCTGGCTTATCGATACTCCTGTCGTGGTGCAATTTGCGGCACCTGTGCGATTACGATTAATGGAACGCCTCGATTGGCATGTAAAACGCAGGTAAGCGATTTGTTGAAGGAATCTGAAGTAATTACTTTGAAACCACTGATGCACTACGGCGCAGTAAAAGACCTCGTGGTCGACAAACATCCTTTCTGGCAGGCAGTGAAAGCTACCATGCCCTGGCTGTACCGTGAGAAAGAACTCCCGGATGAGAGATTCAATTATGAAACAAATTTGAGTAAAATAGATCTGGATCAATTGAATCGATCATCGGATTGTATTAAATGCTCCTGCTGTCATGCCGGCTGTCCCAAAATTGATGAAATGCCAGAATTCATCGGTCCCGCTATTTCGATCCAGATCAGTAAACAGATGTTTGATCCGAGGGATAAAAATTTTGATGAACGAAAGAAAATCAGTGGTACAAAAGAAGGCGTTTTTGCCTGCGATAAACATGCAGTCTGCGTGAAAGTTTGTCCCAAGGATTGCCGACCGTTGCGAGCGATTACGTTTATTCAAAATCGGATAAAATAGTCATAAGGCAAAATGATTAATTGGCAACATAATTTATTTTTTATGATTTTGCTATTTAATTATTTTACCAACAATAGATAGATTGAGGAAATTATGGATAGGATCATAAATTTCGATCATGCGTCAGCTACTCAGCCCTTGCCTGAAGTGGTCGAAAGCATGAAGCCGTTTTTGAGAGAGAATTACGGGAATCCTTCCAGTATGCATGTCCTGGGTCAGCAAGCCAAAGCGGCACTCGATAAGGCTCGGGAGCAAGTGGCAAAGCTGATCAATGCTGATCCCGGTGAGATATTTTTTACCGCATCTGGCAGTGAATCTAATAATTTTGTATTGAAAGGTGTTGCGTTTGGCAATCGCAAAAAAGGCGATCATATTATTATTTCAGCGATTGAGCATTTTTCAGTATTGCAGGCGGCAAAATCGCTGGAAAAGTTGGGTTATCAAGTCACCCCGGTTCCAGTCGATAAAGATGGATTGGTCGATCCAGACCATGTGAAAAAGGCGATTACGGACAAGACAATTATTGTTTCAATTATGCACGCTAATCACGAGATCGGGACGATTGAACCGATCGAAGATATTGGAAATATCGCCAGGGAAAAGGGTGTGCTTTTCCATTCCGATGCTGTTCAAACAGTTGGCACAATTCCCGTGGATGTAAAAAAGTTAAATATAGATTTTCTCAGTTTCGCTGCTAATACATTTTACGGTCCCAAAGGTGTGGCTGCTCTTTATATCAGAAAAGGCGCCAGGATCAATCCGATAATTGACGGCGGAACCCAGGAATCTGGTCGTCGAGCCGGAACTGAAAACATGATCGGTATTGTCGGTATGGGAACAGCGGCTGAAATTGCTGCAAAGGAAATGGATAAGAGGGTGGCGCATGCCCAGTCTTTGAGAGACATATTGATCAAATCCATTGAAGAAAAAATCGATCATGTCTCTTTACATGGACATCGCACCCGACGTCTGCCCAATAATGTAAATTTCGGTTTTGAATTTATCGAGGGCGAATCGATCCTGTTGTTTCTCGGAATGAGCAATATGATCGCTTCCAGCGGATCTGCCTGCACCTCAAAAGCGTTAAAAGCATCTCATGTATTGCTGGCAATTGGCGTGTCTCATGCCATTGCCAATGGAACAATTTTATTTACGCTGGGTATTGATAATACCGAAGATGATGTAAAGCTTTTGGTGGGAAATTTGCCACCGATTGTGGAGCGGCTGCGGGCGATGTCACCGTTGTATACGAAATAATGAAAAATTTGAAAAGAGTAATGGGGAATGGAGTAATGGTAATCAGGTAATTGGATATTTCTGCGCTTAATACGACAAGATTTTGTTGATATTCATGTTACTGATAAAATTTGAGTTATGCATTTTTTTAATTGACAATTGTCAATTAAGTCAGTACCTAAAAAGTAAACTTTTTATTTAATGACTTCAAAAATATACAATACCATAGAATTGAGAAAGGACAAAAAAATGACAGGGCCATACAGTGAAAAAGTAATGGATCACTTCATGAATCCGAGAAATGTCGGTGAGATTGAGGATGCTGATGGTGTTGGGACTGTTGGGAATCCTGCCTGTGGGGATATTATGCAGATGTTCATAAAAATTAAAGATGATACCATTGTTGATGCCAAATTTAAAACGTTCGGCTGTGGCGCTGCGATTGCTACCAGCAGTATGGCAACCGAGCTGATCAAAGGGCAACCGATAGATGAAGCATTAAAAATCACCAATGAAAAGGTAACAAAAGAACTTGGCGGGCTTCC
>CBFDBN010000307.1:0-5265 GCA_965603055.1 uncultured bacterium
GAGATGTCGAAAGAATGGAAAGCCGCTTTTGAAGCAGGAATTTTCACAGAATTTATGGAACAACGCGCACCGGGGCATACGGTTCTGGATGATAAAATTTACCACAAAGGTATGCTCGATTTTAAGATGGATATTAAAAGAAGCATACAACACCTTGATATTCTCAATGATCCTGAGGCTTATAAAAAGCGAGAACAACTCAGGGCGATGGATATTGCTGCCGATGCCCTGATCATTTTTGGAGAACGCCATGCCCAAAAAGCATTGGAACTGGTGCAAAAGGAAACCGATCCACAGCGGAAGCAGGAATTGGAAAAAATCGCTGAAATTTGTAACCACGTTCCGGCCAATCCTCCACGAAATTTTTGGGAAGCGCTACAGTATTACTGGTTTGTCCATCTCGGCGTCATCACAGAGTTGAATCCCTGGGATGCGTTCAATCCCGGCAAGCTGGATCAGCATCTCTATCCTTTTTATAAAATGGAAATCGAGGATGGCAGCTTGACCAAAGAACAGGCGAAGGAATTGTTGCAAGCTTTCTGGATAAAATTTAACAATCAGCCTGCGCCGCCCAAAGTGGGTGTAACCGCTGAAGAAAGCGCCACTTATACTGACTTTGCCCAGGTTAATTTGGGAAGCGTCAAGCCTGATGGAACCGATGCGGTGAATGAGCTGTCTTTTCTTTTGCTCGAAGTGATTGAAGAGATGCGCCTGGTTCAGCCCAGCCCCTCAGTGCAGATCAGCAAAAAGACACCAGAAAATTTTTTAAAGCGCGCCTTGGAGGTTGTTCGCAATGGCTTTGGTCAGCCGTCCATCTTTAATACCGATGCAGTGATCCAGGAATTGGTCAGGCAGGGCAAGTCGATTGAGGATGCACGGAATGGCGGAACCAGCGGCTGCGTCGAAACCGGTGCCTTTGGCAAAGAAAATTACAACCTGACCGGTTATTTCAATTTAATGAAGGTTTTAGAAATTACATTAAATAATGGTGTTGATCCTCGCACCGGTAAAATGATCGGTTTGAAGACTGGTAAGCCGGCGGATTTCAATTCTTACGAAGAATTTTTCAAAGCCTTCAAAAAACAATTGCTGCACTTCATTAATATCAAAGTGGAAGGTAATAATATCATTGAAAGAATCTACGCCGAATACATGCCAGTGCCATTTCTTTCGTTATTAATTGATGATTGTATCAAAAGTGGAAAAGACTATCACGATGGCGGCGCACGTTACAATACGACTTATATCCAGGGTGTGGGATTGGGAATTTCAACCGATGCCTTGACAGCCTTAAAATACAATGTCTTTGACCAACAAAGAATTATCATGCCGGAGTTGCTCGATGCGTTGAAAAATAATTACAATGGACATGAGAAATTACGAAACATGTTAATGAACGATACGCCCAAATTTGGTAATGACGATAATTATGCTGATTCGATCATGCAGGATATTTTTGAAGCTTATTATGAAGCAGTGAATGGCAGGAGCAATACCAAAGGCGGGCATTACCGGATAAACCTGTTGCCGACTACGGTTCATGTTTATTTCGGATCGGTTATCGGCGCAACACCAGATGGCAGGAGAGCAAAAGAACCTCTGTCAGAAGGAATTTCTCCGGTTCAGGGCGCTGATAAAAAAGGACCGACGGCTGTGTTTAAATCAGCGGCTAAAATGGATCATATCCGTACCGGCGGAACGCTGTTGAACATGAAATTCACCCCGCGTATGCTCGAAGGTGACGACGGCATCTCGAAATTAGCTCAACTGGTCCGCACTTATTTTCGACTCGATGGTCATCATGTTCAATTTAATGTGGTAACAGCAAAAACGCTTCGAGAAGCCCAACAGCATCCTGAAAAGTACCGGGATTTAATTGTTCGGGTTGCTGGTTATAGCGATTATTTTGTGGACCTGGGGAATGCGTTACAGGATGAAATTATCCGGCGGACCGAGCATCTGGAGTTTTAAGCGTTTTGTGGCTGTTAGAGATATTACGCGGTGAGAAGTTATGAAACTGATTCCATCGCTCTGAGCGATGGAATCAGTCTACATCACTCCACGAATCCAATACTCCACCTGCTTTAAAAGGTCACTTCCTCATACTCACACTCTTCTTTCAACTTCGTCAAAAAATCTTGATAAGCCTGTTGCTTCTTATTCGATTTGAGCTGGTTTTCCAATGCCGGATTGGGTTGTTCAATGGATTTAAATTGATCCCTGGCAACAATTTTGAGAATGTGATAGCCATACTGAGTTTCCACGATATCACTAATTTCACCGATTGGCACAGAGAAGGCAGCTTCCTCAAATGGCTTTACCATCTGACCCTTCGGAAAATTTTCGTACAGACCACCGCTATTTTTTGAGCCAGGATCCTCAGTATATTCCGTTGCCAGCTCAGCAAAATCTTCACCAGCTTTTGCACGACCTAAAATACCTTCCATTTTCATTCGGATTTCTTCCTTTTCGGCATCGCTTTTTCCCCGGGTCATTAACAGGATATGTCTAACCGAAGCAATTTCTTCTTCGGATACATCAATCTGGTCACCCATGTAGGCATCCAGGTATCGATTATATATGATGAAATTGCGTATATCTTTTTTTACAGTTTCAATATTCGCACCACTATTTTGAATCATCTCCACAAATTTTTCTTCGCCGCCAGCACGACTATATTGTAAATTTATGAGGCTGTCGAGCACTGCTGGTGGAACAACAAATTTGGCTTTGTTCGCCTCTTTTAATACCAGCTTTTGTTCAACCATCCTTTGAGTGGTCTGTAATATTATCTCTTTTAATCGATTTGGATCCATATTTTTTAGTTGATTGGTTCGATTGCCTGAGTTGTCATAGATGGATTGAATTACCTCACCAATTGTAATCGTAAATTCTTTAGTGGTGACCAGGGGATTGTTCTGATCAGGATCAAGATAGGGTAATTTACTGGAAAGCTCTTTTGCTAATTGATATGCTGGAGTGTCTTTTTCCAATTTAACGATTTCATCTTTTTTCCCACAACCAGAAATGATAAAAGTTAACAGAATTGATAGAAGTAATAATCTTCTCATTATGATCTCCTAAGTTTATGTGATTATTTTTTATTTATCGTCTGAATATAAGTAAAAAAATTGTAAATTCCTAATAAAATAATCAAAAGATCGTGGGGTGTAAGGCGTGGAGCGTAGGGCGTAACGCGATAAACAACATGTCCACCACGCTTCGCTTTACACCATCGCCCAACGTCCTACACCCAACGCCCTACTTTTAATTAACCGGGATTTATAATATAAACAAATTATATTTTGCCAGTTTAAAGTATAGCTGGTTAAGGATTAGACGGAAAGACCTTTTGAACTTTACTCATTAAAAAATCATGAATAATGGCATTTGAAGCGATTACATCACCGGTCCAGGTATGATTATTTTTACCCTCAAAATCAGTAATCTTACCCCCGGCCTCCTCGATAATGATTGCTCCAGCAGCAATATCCCAGGGGCTGAGCTTCAGCTCCCAGAAACCATCAAACCTGCCACAGGCAACATAAGCCAAATCAAGGGCAGCCGAACCGGTGCGACGAATTCCACTGACTTCCATGAAAATTTCTGATAAAACACGCCAATATTGATCTAATAAATGCCGACTCTTGAAAGGAAAGCCGGTTGCAATTAAACAACTATTTACATTTGCCTGGCGGGACACAAAAATGCGCTTCTGATTGCAATAAGCCCCGTTACCTTTCTCCG
Source organism: uncultured bacterium (assembly GCA_965603055.1). Taxonomy (GTDB): domain Bacteria; phylum Zhuqueibacterota; class Zhuqueibacteria; order Thermofontimicrobiales; family Thermofontimicrobiaceae; genus CBFDBN01. The sequence goes on from CBFDBN010000307.1 coordinate 3,748, forward strand.
CATAATACAATTCATCGCTATATGGATCGTAAACAACTCCAAGAATCATCTTATCTTCTTTTTGAAGTGCGATTGAAATAGAGCTATGCGGATAACCGTGAATGAAGTTCGTAGTTCCATCCAACGGATCGATGATCCAGCGATAGCTATTGGTATTTTGATTTTTGCCCGATTCTTCGGCCAGAATTTCATGATCCGGGAAATTCTCTTTGATTGAATTAATAATTAATTTTTCACAGGCTTTATCGATTTCTGTCACATAATCAAATGGACGTTTATCCTCAACATCATCAGCGGTAATTTTACCGATATTTGTTCGGAGTATTTCCCCTGCTTGATATGCCATCGAAATTGCCAACTCTTTTGGTGTCATAAGCTCTTTTTGTTTATCGCGATTAGCTTTTTACCTTTTCTTCGTCGATCAAATCCCAATTCGACTAAAAAACGCTTCCTAAGTTTTTCCTTCAATTTCCATCGTTGCTTTGGGTCCTTTTCGCAGGGAATTTTACCTCCAGCGAACATATCATGTCCACCAGCCGTTCCCATTTTTGCCACGACGTTCCTGACTAACTCACCAGCATCATTGTCTGGATTGTTAGATCTAACAGATATATACATATTTTCGTCGTAACATCCCATCACAATTGCCCACTGTATCTCCTTCAATCTCATGAAAGTATCAGCCAGTTCAGCTACCATATCAGGATTGTCAACCTGACCCGGCGCTGAAAGGACCACATCATCATACACCGTTGTCCGTCGAATTGCCCGTCCCATATCCTGAAAATATTGAGGTAATAGACTGGCTCTCTGAATGCTCGCCAGGGCTCTGAAATCAATTAATTGGTACAGCGTAAAATAAGCCTTCATATCAGTAGATTTCGCCTCGCGACCTAAGTCCTGCGTCTCGGCTTTGATGGCATAAAATAAAGCTGTCGCCAATTTGGTGCTAATCTTTAGCCCCGTTGAAAGAATATAGCTGGTTAAAATCGTTGCTGTCGCACCGAAGCTCTCTCGAATATCTCTGAATTCTGCTTTCTTTAAGTTTGCATCGCTTTGATGGTGATCGATTTCAATCGTAATCGGAACATCTTCAATCAAAGGATTATTGCCCATACCGATATGGGTATCAACCAGGGCAATAATATCAAAATCAGCTGGATTGACTTTTTCTAGTAATTGATAATCCAGGTTTAAATACTCAATTAAAGCCCTATTCTCAGCCCTGCCAATGATACCGTCAAATGCGATAGTCGATCTGACTTTTCCAATTTCAGATAAAAAATACTGTAAAGCAAAAGCACTGGCAATCGAATCAGGATCAGGATTGGTATGGCTAACAATCAGCGCAGATTTTTTCCCTTCGATAATAGTTGACAATCGCTCTAATTTTGTTCTTCTTTTTTTAGATTCCGATGTTAATAAATTCATAAACAATTCACCAATCAAAATTTTAATCCCAATCACTCACGACTGATTACTCTTTACTGACTACTGATCACTGACAACCGAGTCTCT
>CBFDBN010000308.1:0-5262 GCA_965603055.1 uncultured bacterium
TTCATAGGATAATACCTCGTGGAATATTTTTTCTTAAAGGTGGCTCATAATTTTTTAGAGATCTGCAAAATAGGATAGATTGTCATTTCGAGCGGAGCAATAAATTTGATTAACAAATTGATATTATTAAACCTACAGATTTCTCACTTTACTTCGTTTCGTTCGAAATGACATCAAATTCTTAATTTTGCAGAACTTTAAAATTAAAAACTGACAAAGAGGGAGAGCCTGAATTTGATCGGGGGCGAAAATAAAAAACGATCACCAGGATGGGGATCGCTTTCAGAAATCAACAAGTTGTTTCCTTTCCAAATCCCTACGCTGGTATTATCCAGATCAGGTTCAAGGGTATGCTCTCAGACCAAATTGGCCACCCCTTCGGGAATTTCACTTTTTTAACTTTTCAATTTTGAAACAAGTTCCCTTGACGAATATTGCAAATAAATTCCCCGCTCATTCCTTTTCCAAGGAGAATGCCTCGGTGATCACGGCTATCTTTGATACTAATATTAAAGATCAGGAAAAATTTAAAGAAACATTAGCTTTGATTGATGGATACATGAAGAGAAATGAAGGTAACCGATCACAAGTATTAATATTTTAATGATCATCAAATTCAATCCTGATACCCCATCCTCCTTTGAATCCTTTTCCATCTCCAGACATCAAAATAGTGTAAGTTTGGAGTTGAAAATGGAAAGTGTTTCAGAAAATATTATTAAAAAATATTGCGGCTTTGTTGAGGATCGTGTCGCTGCATGTTGTGATAAACAGGTGGCGAACTATCTGAAAGAGTGTATATGCAGTGAAATCAAACAAAATTGTAACAGCGATCCGGTATTTGATTTTATCAAACAGTATGTAGAGAATCTCATTCATGTGAAATTTCAAACCAGAAAAAATTGAGTGATTGCAATGGATACGATTACAAAAAATATCCCGATAGAAGAGTTGATAGATAAATACCCGCTTTCAGTCAATTATTTGATGAAGCAAGGTATTAAATGTGTTGTTTGCGGCGAGTCGATCTGGGGGACGCTGGAAGATGCGACAAAGGAGAAGGGATTTAGTGATCTTGATTTGAATAAGATTATTGGGGAGCTTAATAAGTTGATTGAGAATTAGTAGCTATATTAATTGTCAATTGAAAATCAATGTCATTAAGTTAAGCCTACTTATTCGATCGCTCGGAGCGATGGAATCAGTAAATAATTCCTTATCTTAATGACATTGAATTGACAATGAGAATGAACGTGGAGGTAAAATGAAGGCGACAATTCGACGTGTGAATGGATTAAGTTTAATGGGTAAGGCCGATTCCAATCACTGGGTTCCGATGGACACGGTTGAGAATTTTGGCGGCAGCAATGCTGGAACGAAACCGATGGAACTCGTGCTGCTCGGATTAGGCAGTTGTACCGCAATGGATGTGCTTTCAATCATGGCAAAAAAAAGAGCGCCGATTGAAGATTTTGAAATGGAAATCGATGCCGAGCAAGCGAGTGATTACCCAAAAGTCTTCACCAAAATTAGATTAAATTATATTTTTTACGGTGATAAAGAAAAAATTAAAACGAAAGATATTGAACGAGCGATTGAACTATCAAAAAATGTCTATTGTCCTGTTTCAAATATGTTAAAGCATTCAATGAGTATAGAACATACTTATGAAGTTCGGCAAGCTACATATATGTAAAATCCAAAAACCCGGTTTCTTGAGGAAATCTGGTTTTTAGAGAAAAATAAAACTTGTTTTTTTCAATAATTTTTTTATATTTCCAATGTCTAAATATTGGAAATATAACTATGGAAATTTCAGAGCAACAATTAGTTCGGCTGGCAAAGAATGGCGATCGATCTGCCCAGGCAAAAATTGTTAAAGATCATGAGAAAATGGTTTATAACCTGGGATTGAAATTGTTGGGCAACGAAGAAAAAGCGGAATGTATATTGCAGGAAACGTTTTTAAAAGTATTGCAGGCTTTGCCCAAATTTCAGGAAAAATCCCAACTGTCGACCTGGATTTATCGCATCGCCACCAACCAGGCGCTGATGCGAATCCGCAAGAAAAAAAGAGGTCACGTCTCAATTGATGAAGACAAAGATGATGATGGGAGAGATTATTCGGCATTTGTTCAATCATTAGATGGCGATCCGCTTGACAATTTATTAAACCTGGAGTTAAAAGAAAAAATGGATCGAGCGATTGAGAAACTGCCTGACAACTATAAGACCGTATTTGTAATGAAGGATATAGAAGGTCTGGCATTAAAAGAGATTGCCGAGATTTTAGATTTGTCTTTACCTGCAGTAAAATCAAACTTACATCGAGCCAGGGTGACATTGAGAAATAAATTAGCTGATATGTGGAACTGAATTATGAACTGCTTAGACACATTGAATCAAATCTGCGAAGAATTAGGTGAGGACATCAACAGTCCTTTGTGCAAAGAAGTCGAAGAACATTTAAAAAATTGTCCCAAATGCTGTGCCCATGTGGATTCCATCCGCAAAGTCGTTCGGCTTTATCAACGAGTTGGTGATTTGGAGGTACCTGAGACCGTCGATGAACGGCTGTGGAAAGTTTTGAATCTTTGTAAGCCTGAAGATTGAGGAACCAACCTAATTGTCAATCCAACAAAAAGATGTCGGACGTTCCGTTGTGAATTGATAATAGTTAATTGGCAATAATCTAAATTTACGAATATTCTGTTTGTTGGAATTCTCGGTAGTAAATTGTAATCATCATTTTTTGTTTCTAAGCTCTCAAATATCCACTTATTTTTCTTCATTAAATATATCCGCTTAAGATAATTCCCTTGACACATAAGTGAATATTTTGTATATTATCGGTGCTTTCAAGCGTAATTGAAGCAGTTGATTTTTATTCTGTTTAAACAATTAGGATAAAAATGATATGCAAGATGAAGCCTGGAAAGAGATAATAGAAAAACTGTTTCCTGATTTCTTAACTTTCTTTTTTCCCCAGATTTACAAAGATATTGATTTTTCCAAAGGATTTGAGTTTCTCGACAAAGAACTACAAAAAATCCTTAAACGGAGCGAGGTTGGCAAAAAAATTGTCGATAAACTTGTAAAAGTCTATTTGAATGACGGCAGCGAAAAATGGTTGCTAATCCACATTGAAGTTCAGGGATATCAAGAAGAAAATTTCAGTGAACGAATTTATATTTATAACTATCGCATTTTTGATCGATACAGAAAAGAAATCATCAGCTTAGCCCTGCTAACCGATACAAATCGAAATTATCGCCCGACGAAGTTTCGTATTTCTCGCTGGGGATTTGAATTAAGTTTTCAATTTCCAATAATCAAGTTGCTTGATTACCAGGAAAAATGGGAAGAGCTGGAACAAAATCCCAATCCCTTTAGCACTATTGTTATGTCTTTTTTAAAGACAATCGAAACCAAAGGGAGTGAACAGGAACGGTATAGCTGGAAAAAACGATTTTTGATCGAATTATATGATAAGGGATTGACGAGAGAGACTATCTACTTTTTATATCAATTCATAGATATAATCATGAATTTATCGGAAGATTTAGAAGATGCATTAACGGAAGAAATCGCAACCATAGAGGAGGATCGAAAAATGTCCATAATCACCAGTGCTGAAAGACTTGGCATAAAAAAAGGAAAAATCGAGGGATTGCATGAAGGTATTTACGATATTTTTGAGATTAAATTTGGAAAAAATATATTCGAGCTTTTTTCCCAGTTGAAAGAAATTCAGGATATTGAAATATTGCAGAACATTCGGCTTGGATTGAAGAAAGCCCAGACGCTCGAAGAAACGAAGAATTTGATCTTGTTGCAGCTTTCAAATTGGCAAAAAAATTAGAGGATAAGTGAGCACACATCTCCATATAAAATCGAGAAAAATCGCCCTCGGCGCTGATCACTCGGGATTTGAGCTGAAAGAAAAACTCAAAAAATATCTCACCGAACAAGGACACTCTGTTTTTGATTGTGGCACGTTCAGCACCGAATCAGTCGATTATCCTGCTATTGCTTTTAAAGTTGCTCAATTGGTCAGTAGCGGTGAATATGAATTGGGAATTATCGTCGATGGAGCAGGGATTGGCTCAGCCATGGCTGCTAATAAAGTGCCTGGTGTTCGTGCGGCACTTTGTTACGATGTTTCCACTGCCAGAAATAGCCGTGAACATAACGATGCTAATGTATTGACGCTCGGCGCCGGTTTGATCGGATTTGAATTAGCGAAACAAATCATCGAAGTCTGGCTCATTTCGGAATGTACAGTTGATCGGCATTTGAGACGAGTAAACATGATTGGCGATATTGAAAAAGGAAATTTACCGGTGAATAATTCAGAAGAAAATAAGCAAATGCATTCAGATTCAAATATAGATATTTCTGAAAGTGATCTTCAAAAGATTGCTGCCAAAATTCGAATGTTAATAGATCAGCAAACGGATATCGTCTCCTCCATCATTCCAGCAAATTGTGATAATGAAACGTGTAATTCCTGTGGACAATGTGTAGACAAAGCCCCTGATTCTGTTCGCAATTTTATTAACATGGGGGTAGCTCGTGTTTCTAATGCCCCGGGAGGGATTGGAGCACCATCGGATATAGCCCAATTTATCGACCATACACTATTAAAACCAGAGGCTACTTTAAAAGATATTGAAAAGCTCTGCCAGGAAGCTGTGGAAAATCATTTTGCGTCAGTGTGCATTAACCCGACTTATGTTCAATTGGCACGCGATATTACAAAAGGTTCAGGAGTTAAAGTTTGTTCAGTTGTCGGTTTTCCGTTGGGTGCACATGTCCCGGATATTAAAGCAATGGAAACAAGAAGGGCAATCCGGGAAGGTGCCAAAGAAATTGATATGGTGATAAATATTGGCGCCTTAAAGAGTGGGAATTATGACCTGGTTTTGCGAGATATTCGATCAGTTGTGGAAGCATGTGTCGATGGTAGCGCAATTTGCAAAGTAATCATCGAAGCGGCATTGTTGACCGATGATGAAAAAATAAAAGCGTGTGAATTATCAAAGAAAGCGCGTGCTCATTATGTGAAAACATCAACTGGTTTTGGACCAAGTGGCGCTACCGCGCATGACGTTTCGTTGATGAGCAAAGTTGTGAGTGGAACTTCGATGGGGGTGAAGGCTGCTGGTGGTATTCGGACGTTGGAAGATGCGCAGAAAATGATTGAGGCTGGGGCAACTCGTCTTGGGGCGAGTGCTGGGGTGAAGATTGTGCAGGAAGTGG
>CBFDBN010000309.1:0-5258 GCA_965603055.1 uncultured bacterium
CAAAGCCATGGCAGAAGCGGCTGTTGAGTGATAAATAATTATTAATTGTCAATGGTGAATTGTCAATTGTCAATGAGCCAAATTATACTATGCTTTTAATAAAATCTTAACTACGGAAAATAATGAAAGTCGGACGAAACGATCCCTGCCCCTGTGGCAGTGGGAAAAAATATAAAAAATGCTGTATGGAAAAAGAACGGGTTGAGGAACGGGAAGAAAAAAAGATTATTCCAGCGCCATCTCCCACAAGACAAAAAACCTGGGCTGATTTTGAACATTTAAAGGTTTATGATTCTATTGATGATGACGAATTTGATGAAGATGAGGACGAGGAAGAAGAAGAGGAAAAATTTGTTGATCCTCGCCAGATATCATTGTTTGGAGAAGATGAATTTCCCCCGGTTCCTCAGCAGCAGTTAGCCAGGGATTGAGGATAAGAGGGATTGTTGTAGATTAATGAATTTTGTTGTTGTGAGCGTCAATGACAAAACGGTTATTTAATATTTTAAAAAAAATGAGCGTAACAGATTTCAAATTTACGATTTTAGAATTTTAGAAAACGAAACTTTTATTCTGTTAAATCATCTAATAAATTGTTATTTTTATTAAATAATTTTAAAACAACAATCCCAGCAACAAGGAGGACAAATATATGGGAAATTTAGAAGCTTATACGACTAAAGCCATTGAATTGATCATGGCTTATGGCCCAAAACTGCTGTTGGCAATTGTCGTACTTCTTATTGGTCTATGGATTATCAAACTGGTTGTTAAGGCGTTTCGCAAAGCCATGGATAAAGGAGGAATGGATGTTTCGCTGCAAGGTTTTTTAGCTGGTCTGGTGAGTATATTGCTCAAAGCATTGCTGTTTATCAGTGTTGCTTCAATGATCGGTATCGCAACGACCTCTTTCATAGCCATTTTAGGTGCGGCTGGTCTGGCAATTGGTCTGGCGCTGCAGGGAAGCCTGGCGAATTTTGCTGGTGGTGTGTTAATTCTGCTGTTCAAGCCTTTCAAAGTCGGAGATTTTATCAACGCCCAGGGGCATGCCGGCACAGTTGAAGCGATCAAGGTATTCTTCACAACATTAAAAACACCGGATAACAAAACCATCATCATTCCCAATGGCGGCCTTTCAAATAGCAGCATCGTTAATTTCTCCACAGAAGCTCGCCGTCGGGTCGATATGACCTTTGGCATCGGCTATGCTGATGATATTCAAAAAGCAAAAGGTATTCTGAATCGACTGATTCAAACTGACACTCGGATTTTAAAGGATCCAGAGCCAGCGGTTGTCGTATCCGAAATGGCAGATAGCTCAGTCAACTTTACCGTGCGCGCCTGGTGTGATGCTGCGGATTATTGGGGTATATTTTTTGATATGCAGGAGAAGGTAAAAGGAGCATTTGATAAAGAAGGGGTCACGATTCCATTTCCACAGCAGGAGTTGCATGTTTATCAACATAAAGCAAAGTAATTATCAAATCCTAAATTACAAAAATCAAATCTGTCCAATAACTGGCGAATAAATTCAAATCACTAAAAATTTCCCTAATAACAAAAAATGGAGGTAAAAAATTATGTTAAAAGAGTTCAAAGAATTTGCCATGCGGGGGAACGTAGTTGATATGGCGGTTGGTATCATTATTGGTGCAGCATTTGGTACAATTATCAAATCACTCGTTGCCGATATCATTATGCCGCCGATTGGTCTGTTGCTTGGTAATGTCGATTTTTCTAATCTTTTTGTTGTTTTACAACAGGGAGCAACGGCAGGACCTTATGCGAATCTGGCTGCTGCACAGGAGGCTGGCGCGGTGACCATGAATTACGGCGTATTTTTCAACACCATAATCAGCTTTCTTATTGTTGCCTTCGCCGTATTTCTTCTAATTCGTAATATCAATCGGCTTAAAAAGAAAGAAGAAGCACCACCACCAGAGCCAACAACGAAAGAATGCCCCGAATGCTTATCTGTTATCCCGATTAAAGCAGTTCGTTGTGCGCATTGTGGAATTCAATTGAAATAATTTTTAAAAATGATAAAAACCAGGTTTCTCATAGAAACCTGGTTTTTTAGTAGCATAAAAAAAACAATATGGAGGAACATAAGATGAACAAAAAATTATCTCTTATATTTATTTTTTCACTGTTTTTAGCGTCCTTTGTTTTTGGTCAGGATAAACCAGCCGAAGAGCCCAAATATGGCTGGCAGAAGGAACTGGTCGGGGGATTGAATTTAACGCAGACCAGCTTTGATAATTGGAAGCAAGGCGGTGAAAATTCTTATGCCTGGCAATTGAATTTAAATTTAAAATTCATTAATGATCAGGAAAAAACCAACTGGTCAAATACCGGTAAATTAACTTATGGCTCTAATAAAACGGGTGACCAGGAAATGCGAAAATCGATCGATGAAATTAAACTGGAGAGTGTATTAGCCTATAAACTCGGGGTACTCATCAATCCTTATGTCGCAGTAACGGGAGAGACTCAATTTGCGCCGGGTTATAATTATGGAACTGATCCGAAGACTCAAATATCCGCGTTTTTGGATCCCGGCTATACCAGGGAGAGTGCCGGAATTGCCATAAAACCAAATGAAATCGTAAAAACACGGCTGGGCGCAGCTTTGAAACAAACGATTACCTCAGATCACCCGGCTCCTTATGCTGATGATCCAACGACCCTTGAAATCGAAAAAATAAAAAATGAAATCGGTGCTGAATCTGTGACAGACGTAAGCTGGAAAGTATCGGAAAATTCACTGTTCACCTCAAAACTGGAATTGTTTACTGTGTTTAACACTTTCAAAGAGATCGATGTCAATTGGGATAATATTTTGACCACCAAAATCTCCAAATATTTCAATGTCAATTTTAACTTCAAATTATTCTATGATCGAGACATTTCCAAGATGCGCCAGATTAAACAGGCGATTGCGCTGGGGGTGAGTTATAGTTTTCTTTAAATCGGTGATTGGGTGAAAGGGTAATTAGGTAATTGGGTGATATTTTAAACCCTTCCGAAGGTTCAGAACCTTTGGAAGGGTTTCTTTTTATAAAATCTGAGCGATTAAAAAAAATAGAAATTTTACTTGACTTTTTAATTGTATTGTGCTATATTTGTATCATCATAAAATTGTATAATACAATTATTGGTAGATACACAGTGGAAAATGATGTAAGCTCACAATTTGTCGAAATCATGAGTCGGTTCGTGCAGAAAATTATGGCGATTGATCGAGCCGAGAAGTACTGTTACGGTGTAACGCTGTCACAGGCTTATTTAATTGATTTATTACATCGGAAAAATATATTATCGATGAATGAATTAAGCCAGGAGATGGGACTTGCCACCAGTACGTTGACACGAGTGGTTGATGTTCTGGTACGAGACGAAATTGTCTGTCGCAATGCCAGCGAGCAGGATCGCAGGAAGGTGTGCACCTGCTTGACCGATAAAGGTAAAGATTTAGCAAAAAAATTACAGGCGTGTTCCGAGCAGTTTTGGTCGAAAATCTTTTTTGCGCTGCCTGATGAAATAAAGCGGCAAGTACCTGGAAATTTAGCTGCAATTTTACAGGTCATAGAAGACGAGAGCCAGAGTTGCTGTTCAAAAAATTGATCATCTAATCCTAAAATAAGAGGAGGTGATTGGCATGGCACGTTTCGCAGTTCCCCGTGTTGCCCATTGCTCTGATGGCTGCTGACGCCTGTCCTGAACATGACGTTAAACGGTTCGTTTGAAATGAATAGGTTCGCAGAATTGGAACTCTCACAGAAGTGATTTCGAGATTCTTTAATTCCGAAATCAAAATGGTTCCGTGGGAGTCCATTTCTGTACGATAATTATTACTACTTACTCAGATTATTCAAAATTAATAAAAATGAACCTGTCATTTCGACGAACGAAGTGAGGAGAAATCTGTACAACAAACTGCAATTCCTATTTTTCTCAGCATGATGAAATAACAGATTCCTCCATTCGGCAGGAATGACATTTAATATTTTAATTTGACCAAGTAGTACTATAACTAGTTTAAAAAATAAAAAAATATGAAAGCAAAAGAAGCTGCCATAGATTACATCGATACCTCAATCGGCAAAATCCCGATTGTACCGACATCTCTTAATTTCAAAGATAAGGTAGATGCCTGGAAGGTGCGATGGACTTTCGGACGAATGAGCTATACGATTGAGCCGGGGCTTTATGCCGTCGGCAATCCCACCGCCGAGTCACCGGTCCTCGTTTCCGCCAATTACAAATTGAGTTTTGATTCGCTCCGAAGAGAATTGCAGGACATCAGTGCCTGGATCCTGGTGCTCGATACCAGGGGCATTAACGTCTGGTGTGCTGCTGGTAAGGGAACATTCGGTACCGATGAATTGATCAATAAGATTAAGGAAATAAATCTCCAACAAATTGTGAATCATCGACGATTGATCGTGCCACAGTTAGGGGCGCCTGGAGTAGCGGCTCACCAGGTTAAAGAAGCTACCGGTTTTAAAATAGTTTATGGACCCATCAGGGCAGTGGATTTAAAATCCTTTATCGATTCAGGTTACAAAGCCTCACCAGGGATGCGCCAGGTCCGATTCAATATGTTGGATCGACTCAAAGTCATTCCGGTTGAAGTGGTGCAGGGATTCAAATATACAGTATTACTTTCGATCGTATTTTTCTTGCTTTCTGGCTTTAATTCTGCTGGTTATTCTGTGGCAAAACTTTTTTCGTCAGGTTTTATCGCTGTTATTTGTTTTGTACTGGCTTTTATTTCTGGTACAATATTGACTCCTTTGTTGCTTCCATTTATCCCGGGGAGAGCATTTTCGCTAAAGGGTTTTAACATTATCATTCCCATATTTATTTTGATTCTTCAATTTTCAACAGCATTTCAAGAATTGCACATTGTGGAAATAGTAGCCTGGTTCCTGTTGATGACTTCGATTTCGTCTTTCTTTGCCATGAATTTTACGGGAGCTTCGACATTTACTTCATTATCAGGCGTAAAGAAGGAGATGCGATTTGCGGTCCCTTTGCAAATCATTGGGTTTTTGGTGGGAATTATATTGTGGATAATCGGTCGATTTATTTAGAAAAATTTTAACCGCCGAGATCGCAGAGCACACAGAGAAATAATAGAAATTCTCTCGGCGATCTCTGCTTACTCTGCGGTTCAAAAAAAAAGAGGAAAATATGACTAATTAGTGTCTGTCCGAAAAGGACGGTTTTTGTAACGTAAGCATCCTGCTTGC
>CBFDBN010000310.1:0-5255 GCA_965603055.1 uncultured bacterium
AATTCTGTGATATAATTAATTTGAGGACAGGTTTAAAATCCGTTATCGGAAAAATAGCATGGAGAATCTTTATTGAAAATTTTGATACGACCCATCATTATTATCGTTTCGAGTTTCAAGTGACTAAAGTGAGCTAATCTTTATGAAAGCAATGCAACTACTTGATTAGAATATATTTAGATCATCACTTTATTGTGTGCTTTAACTTTAATCACCTTGATTCAGAGATTATAATTTTCCACCAGTATCTTCAATAACGATTTCTTCATAGGATTATTTTGCCAGTACTGCTTCATTGCTAAGGGTGCGTGATGAGGAACTTCTTAATAAAATTTTGGGCGGGGATTTTCATCCCGGGTTGGCTTGTTATTGCATTGGGATTTTTGCATGCTGAAACCGGGAAAAAGACCGTCTCCTCATCCGAGCAAAAACCATATTCTTCTCATGAGTTATTAATTCAATTTAAATCCGATACAAAACGAAAATCTCCACAGCTACTCTATTCAGGCATGGCTTCAGGCAATTTTCAACTGGATTCGCTCAATGCACGCTTCCAGTTGAAAAAAGTAATTCCGCTATTTACATATCCAGCGGATTCTTCGGGTGCAATCGAGTCGGGAACAGTGCCTCAAATTTTCCTGTTCAAGTTTGCCAGGGTTTCGTCTTTAATTAAATTAAAAAAAAGTTATGAATCTTTAAATATAGTTGAATTTGCAGAGTTTAATTATCATTATTTTGCTGATCATTCAACATCAAAAAAGTCTTCGCTTTTACTCCAATCACAATTAGAAAGAGCGGCTCAATTTATGGATCCCAATCATTCGGTGATTATTGGGATCATCGATACCGGTATTGATTGGAATTGGGAACCACTAATTTCCAGCTTATGGAACAATCGATTGGAAAAGCTTGATGGCAAAGATAACGATGCCAATGGACTTATTGATGATATTTTGGGGTGGAATTTCGTAGATCAAGATTTAGCAAATTCGTTTGACCTGAGCTGGGAGAACCGCCCAATTGATGACTGTGGTCACGGAACGCAAATCTGCCAAATCATCGCGCAAATTAGTAATTACCCGGCTTCAAATAAAGAACGTAACAACAAAAATCAACTTATGATTTTAAAGGCTGGTGCTTTATCACCAGCAGGAAATATTGTATTCACTGCCTTTGCTTTAGCCCGGGCGATTATTTATGCTGCTGATAATGGCGCTCGCATCATAAATATTTCCGGAAATAGTGAAAATTCTTCCCGGCTATTACAACAAGCGATTGACTATGCAGCGAATAAAGGCTGTGTTATCATTGCCGCTGCTGGCGATAAAAATAGCAATCGACCTCACTATCCAGCCGCATTCGAAAATGTTTGGGCAGTCACGGCAACTGACGACAACGATGAAAAACTCAAGGAATCGAATTCAGGACAGTGGATCGAAATCGCAGCGCCAGGCTTGACCAATGAGAATTTATCATTTTCGGATTCAGCCAAATTTATTGCCCCAGGGACAGCTATCGCGGCTGCTAATGTTTCGGGCTTGGCAGGATTATTACTGTCGTGTGAAGATATTGCAAATAGTGATAGTCTGAAGCGGAGAATTTTATGGAGTAGCGAAAACATCTATCATAAAAATAGTGGTTATTCCGGCAAATTAGGGGCAGGACGTATTAACGTCCTGCGAGCGATCAATTCGCAGCATCAGCCAAATATTATTGTTCAAAAATTATCTTATCATTTAAAAAACCAGGAACAGTACCTGCTTCCAGTTGATATTGTTCCGATAACGATTAATATTAAAAATTTATCCTCTGTCGCTCAAGATATAACGATAAAATTAACAACCAGTGATCCTCATCTCAATGTTTTAACATCAGAAATAACAATTCCATTGTTAGATTATGAGCAAGAATTTTCCAAGGAATTCTATCCATTTACGCTTATTATTAATAATGATTACCCGGCAGAACATGAAGCAGAATTAATGGTAAGCATTGAAACCTCCAATGATTTTTTATTAATACAGGCGTTCACGTTTAGCAATCAAGTAAGCTTGCCAAAAAATTTAACGGTCATTATCGATAATCCGCCAACTTTAAAATGGACCGGCGCTCCTGAATTTATTAGCTATTATATTTATCGAAAAGAAAAAGATCAACAATCTTATACCCGAATCACTGAAGTCCCAATTATAGACTCTTCCTATACTGATCCATCAATTAAAAGCGGAATACAGTATTTTTATTATGTTACTGGAATTGATACATCGAGTTGGGAAAGTCCACCCTCAAATATCGTGACCATTGAACTCCATGAAGATCCGAAGTTTTTATTTTATCCTATCCAGGATACGTTGATTAGCAATGAAGATTCGATCCGATTTTCAGCTTTGCCACAATTCGATAATTCTGAAAACTACACGTATCACTGGTTATTGAATGGAGAGACTATTGACAGTCATTCAAATAGCTTCTTCTTTGAATCTTACATATTTAAAAACAACTCCACTGATACAGTTACAATAACCATCGACGATATTGAATTGGACACGACGATTACTCATCATTGGGTAATAAATCTCAAAAATATTATTAAAACATTTGAAATCAATTCAGTTTTTCCAGCAACTGACACAACTCTGAACGCTGGAGACAGTCTTAAATTTCATATTTCTGTTAATAACACTGACGATGATTCTTTAACGTTTCAGTGGCAAATTAATGATAAAACTATCGAACAAGCAAGGGATTCTGTTTTGGTACTATTTGCTGATTCCCTGTCTGATACGACCAATTTAATAAAAGTCTCAATATCAAATCAAGACACGAGCGTTACCTATCTCTGGACTGTTTACATCGTACCTTCGTTCCCACCGGTAACTCTGGATCAATTTGCTTTTTTCCCGAATTCTGATACTACGATTTATGAAGGAGATTCTTTAAATTTAAAGATTCAATTTATTAATCAAATGGATTCGGTTAAAAATTTTCAGTGGCAGGTAAATGACGAAGCTGATAGTTTTGCTCAACAGACAAGCTATGAGCTTACCCCAGGCTATTTTTCAGCCGGGACTGATACCATAATCCTTTTTTATGAAATAGGGGATTCTGCTGGCTCCCATCAATGGCTGGTTAAAATTTTAGACCGAAATCGCGCTCCTGAAATTTTGTCCTATTTTTCTCCAACAGATACAACCATCTCCCGGGAAGATACGCTGATCTTGTTTATAGCTGCGTCTGATCCAGACCAGGATTCGCTTTCCTACCAATGGTTTATCAACCGGAAAACGGATACAACAGCAGTGGATTCATGTTACACATTTTTTAAAACAGAAAATGGATTTGAACCGGATACGATTTCAATTCAAATTACTGATAACGATACGGCAATTTTTCACCAGTGGGTGGTTCATTATTTCACTATTCAGAACCAGGCACCACAAATTATATCATATTCTCCCTCACTGGATTCGCTCCTGAAACAAGCTGATTCAGTGCTGTTTCGCATTCATTGCAATGACCCCGATGGAGATTCGCTGCGATTTACCTGGTCGGTCAATGGCTGGATTGATACCTCGGCTCATGATTCAGCTTATTGGTATCATAATTTGGACTCGACTCTCACCATTGATACTTTGATTGTGACCATTACCGATGCTGACACGTCCATCAAGCTTGAATGGATTCTTTGGGCGGGAGATATTGAGCCAGAACCAATAAAAAAGATTATCACCTGGTTTCCTGAAGAGGACTCATTAATGGCTGAGGATGATTCCCTTATTTTCCGCGTTCAAAATGCCACTGATTCATGTCGATTTCAATGGAAGATTAACAGCCGGATCGATACAATAACCAATGATTCGATTTTTGTTTATCACCAATCAGCAGACTCAATTGCCATTGATACGATTCGAGTTACTGTTTTTGGTGAAGATAGTATATTCTCCCATGAATGGCGCATCCATAATTTTAGTTCGACCGAAAAGAAACTGCCGCTTCGGTTAGTTTTTAAGCCTGAACAAGATAAATTGATAGCTGCTGCTGATGAAGATAGTCTGGTATTTTCTACTCAAATTATCGAAGGAGAGTTTGCTGATCTCAAATTCCAGTGGTCAATCAACAATCAATTGGATACCACTGCGGTTGATACAATTTTTTCATACAAACCTGATTATTTTCTTGCTGCACCAGATACAATTCAGCTTATCGTCTCTCGTGGTGATACATCCATATCGCATCAATGGATCGTAAAATTATATCAACAACAAACATTACCTGGTCCCCATTTAGTTTTTCCAGTTGAAGGGAATCGGGTTTGTGAAGAAGACAAATTTACCTGGGAAAACGATTCAACGCTGGCACAAATTGATTCAACTGGCGACTGGAATTACCTGGTTCAGTTAAGCAAGGATACAACTTTTTCGAGCCTGATTTCAACGGATAGTTGTCGTAACTCCACCAGTATTGCATTAAATGCTCTATCTGGATTTGATCGAATTTCGATTGGTAAACCGATTTATTGGCGGGTAAAAGTTTTTTCTGGATTTCTTAAAGCGTCCGAGTTCAGCAAAAGTGGTGTTCCGTTTAAATATTATCCTCAATTCACCCGGTTGGAAAGTTTTTATGGCGAGAAAAAAGAAGATGGTACGATTGATCTATTCTGGACAACAGGTTACCAGGGCAATTGTGCCGGCTTTAACGTTTATCGCAGCGAATCACAGGACGATGATTTTGAAAAGGTCAATGAATATTTAATTACCGGGCAGGGAGAATATTCTTTCCCGGACATCACATCAATGGCTGGCAGAACCTATTATTATAAGCTTGAAGATGTCAGTAATTATGGTAAAAGGAAATTTCACCATACAATTTCGATCACCGCAGTGGTTCCAGCTAAATTTTCGTTGACCCAAAATTATCCCAATCCTTTTAATGCCAGGACTTCTTTTAAATATGAAATTCCATCTGGTTCCCATGTCAAAGTTGAAGTCTGTAATGTTCTTGGGAGAAAAGTGAAAACGCTGGTTAATGAGAAAAAAGAAACCGGCTTTTACATCGTGTATTGGGATGGCATTGATGATCGCGGCGAAAGTGTTGTTAGCGGTATCTATTTTTATTCTTTAATTACCAATAAAGGAAAAATCACTCGAAAAATGGTTGTGGTTCGGTAGCTTATTCTTTCGTTATTTTTTGAATTAACACCATGATTCATCATGGTGTTTGTAGTAACAAATAAAATCACTAAAACCGTTTCAACG
>CBFDBN010000311.1:0-5249 GCA_965603055.1 uncultured bacterium
CTTTTGAACTTCCTTCATTATGATGTAGATTTAGAACATAGTTCAGCAGTTTATCAGGTGAAATTACTGTTGTTTCCTTTGAAAGTTTCATATAAATAAATTTTCAAGATTACTATAGTAAACATAAATAAAAAAAGCAAGAATTGCAACTAAAAAATTTGGATTACAAAATATTTATGCTTCAAATTATCATTTTTAACAAATTTGTGATTTTCAAAATTTATGAGCATAAATTGCTTTGTAATCGTTTAGTTACTGGTGGACTGACCGGCCGCTTGAGGTTAAAATCCATGCAGAAATTCAATAGATTTAGCGACCGATCAGTTAACAATGAACGCCGATAGCTGAGGCACTACATTTCTGTCAAATTCCCTCTTGACTTTTTCACAAAAAATTATTATTATGATGTCACAGGAAGGGACCAAGGTTATCAATGACACTCGATGAAATTCTATTTCAGTATCAAAATCTCATCTTTAAAGTCGATTCCACCTGCGATGAATTAGAAAAGGTCTACCGAGAACATTTAATCTGTAAGCCCGGCTGCAGTCAATGTTGTGAGGTAGAGAGGACTGTCTGCGCTGTTGAAGCCTATATAATCGAACAACAATTGCTACTGCTATCCGTTCAAAAAATCAGGCGGCTGCGAAAGTTATACAAGGATAATGATGAGACCTGCCCCATGCTGTTAAGGAATCGATGTGTTATCTATCCTGCCCGACCGATCATCTGTCGAACTCATGGTTTACCCATTCTTTATCATGAAGCCGAAAGAACCTTCATTGATTATTGTCGGTTAAATTTTTCAAAATTACCCGAACATCACCTATTTGAAAAAGAAAAAATTCTTGACATGAATCCTTATTATGTGGAACTCATCCAAATAGATAAAAAATATTTCGAACATATTCTGGGAAAAACGTGGCGTGCCAACCAACGTCGATCGATTAAAAGTATATTGTTTAACCTAAATTTAAAACACAAAAAATAGCCCGGCTTCGTCGGTGCTGACCTGGCAAACGTGATCAATGAGACAGCCCTGATGGAAACAGAGATCGTTGAGAGAGAGGAGTTGTAGCAGATACTGGGGATTAAAGATAAATAAAGCCATCAGAGACGGTCGATTACAACGCATAACAAGCGGTTCCCCCCAAAGGTACTATTAAAAGTGAACGCAGCATAGCAGACAGCGAAGCTGCGATGGGACAGGATTGTACCCGGCAGAGTGATCGTGTAGCAGCGGCACGGGGTCAATTAGAACAGGCTGATATCCAATTTAATCCTGCCTCTGATGTGAGTTATGCTGGAATTTTATTTGCTTTGCCAACGTTGTTGTCTAACGGCTTACTAAAAGGAACCCGGCAATATTTTAACCTTCCCCAGCGCAACTTACGAAAAATATTTATCCTAAATATAATTAAAGAAAAACGAAATTTAAATGAAATTATCAGAACATATTAACAACGTTGTAAAAAGAAGCAAAGCATTTTATGTTGCAACAAAACCGGGACATTTTTTAATCAATGCGATTGTGTCAGTTGAGACTCCTAATATTCCGCCCTTATACGATTTTGATCTTGATCACCAACTAACCGAATGGCTGGATTATAAACTTGAGGCAGCCAGGCAGGTCTGGCAGGTGAAAGCAGGTTTGGATGACGATGCGATTCCATGCATCTGCCCCCAGTTTGGAATTGCAGAGCATTCTGCCTGGCTGGGAATGGATGTACTGTTGCAAAAGGATACCTGTCTGTCTATCCCTTCGCTGAAGTCACCTGAATATCTGGATCGACTTCAATTAAGTGAAGAAACGAAATGGTTTCAATATATGAAAAAAGGTTATAATTATTTGCGGTCGAAAAAAGATGGTTCGTTTGTTTTGTCGATTCGTGGTACGATGGCGCCGATGGATTTAGCCAATGCGCTTCTAGGTGACAATTTGTTCATGGATTTCATCCTTCAATCTGATTTTGTCCATCGGCTGATGAAATTTCTGGTTGATGCTATTGATTGGTATTATCGTCATCTTCGAACGTGGGCTGATGATATTGACGGTGGGAATGTTCAATATATCGGTAGCGGTTGGATGGATAAAAAAATTATCGGTCATCTTTCCAATGATGCTGCGTTACTCTGTTCGCCGGAGATTTACGACGAATTTGCATTTCCTTATGAATCAGAATTAATCAAAAAATTCAGCGCTGTGTTTTATCATGTTCATAATGAGAAAATGCACTTTATTCCAAAATTAGCACAGCTACCAGGATTGAAGTTGCTCGAAGTCAGTAATGATCCCAAGACGCCCGGCACTTTGGAAGACCTGGATAGAATTTTTGCTGAGACTGGCTCTGCTAATTTAATGCTAAGTGGCACCAGTGACCAGGTGCGGGCGTGTATCGATCAACTTAAAGAGCGGAATGTTTTTTTGCAGGTGACGTGCCAGGATCGAAAGGATGCGGAGGATATTGTGTCTTTTGTAAGAAGTCATTCCAGGAAAATGAGTTAAACTCCAAAAAAAAATCAAATCTCAAATAAATTTCAAATCTCAAAATTTAATAGCCAAACCAGAAGGTTCCATTTCGCTTGTATCTATAACGAAAATTTTATGGCTGAGAAAATGAAAACTTATGAATTCTATGCAGTGATTCAAAAACATCCGAAATTAAATGCTGCTTTTATTGAATTTCCTTATGATGTTGAGAAGGAATTTGACACCAAAGGACAGGTGAAAGTCTTTGCAACCTTTGATGGATATGAATATCGAGGCTCACTGGCAAAAATGGGGCATCCAAGTCACCGACTCGGCTTGACCAGAGAAATTCGAGATACGATCGGCAAACACCCGGGGGATACCGTCCATGTTGTCCTGAAAAAAGATGAAGAGCTACGTGTCGTTGAAATCCCTGATGAATTTGGCAAGCTGCTTGATGTAAATCTTGAAGCAAAAGCTTACTTTGAAGGTTTATCCTACACCCATCGGAAAGAATATGTCCGCTGGATTACGGAAGCGAAAAAGGCGGAGACACGAGAGAAGCGGCTGCAAAAAGCGATTGAGATGTTGCGAGAGAATGTGAAACATCCATGAGCGTTTAAAGGAATGATGGAATAATGGAATGCTGGAATGTGGTATGAGGACTTCAGAACTTCAAAACTTCGTAATTCCACTATTCCACTTTACCATTATTTCAGATGCTCCCAACTTTTACTCAATCCGTCAAATTAAATTAACAGCATAGTGAGCAAAAACATGAATTTTAACCTGATCCATCCCAGAGATCAATTGACGATGTTGATGCACCGAATTTATCGCTATGGGATGACCACCACGTCTGGTGGCAATATGTCCATTCGAGACGACAACGGTGACATCTGGATAACACCGGCTGGAGTGGATAAAGGCTCGCTGAAGTGGGAAGATATTGTCCTGGTGAAAACTTCTGGTGATATCGATGGCAGGCATCGTCCCTCATCTGAATTTCCCTTTCATCGCGCGATTTATAAAGACCGTCCTGATCTTGGGGGGATCGTTCATGCTCATCCCTGTGCATTGGTTTCATTTAGCATCGTCCGCAAGATTCCACCGACTTCGATTATCCCGCAGGCTCGTGAAATTTGCGGTACAGTGGGTTTTGCTCCTTATGCTCTACCCGGCAGTGAACAGTTGGGAAAAAACATTGCCGAGACTTTCAAACAAGGATTCGATTCGGTCCTGATGGAAAATCATGGTGTGGTTTGTGGTGGGAAAAGTCTGCTGGATGCTTTTCATCGATTCGAGACATTAGATTTCTGCGCTCGATTGGCAATTAAAGCGTCGATGTTGGGAGCATATCGTGAACTTAATGATGAACAAGTCCGATTACTCAATCATCGGAAAAATTTCCTTCCTGAATTTGATCCCAAAGCTCCCTCCAACCAGGAAAAAGCACTTCGAAAACAGATGATAGAAATTGTGCACCGAGCTTACGACCAGCAACTGATGACCAGCACCGAGGGCGTTATTTCCACCCGCCTTGATGACAACTCTTTCTTGATCACGCCAACGGGAAAAGATCGTCGGCTAATCGATATTTCCGATATCGTACTTATTACAGATCGTCAACGAGAACGTGGAAAATTGCCCAGCCGTTCGGTGTTATTGCACGATATCATCTATCGAGATCATAGTCATATCCAGGCAATTATTTCAGCCCAAGCGCCAAGTGCCACAGCTTTTGCAGTCACTGCGATTAAATTTCATACACGGACGATTCCCGAAAGCTATATTTTGTTGCGAGATATTCCGAAGATTCCTTACGGAGCACAATATCTCGATGAGTCACTAATTTCTGAACATTTTGCTAAGAACACGCCGGTGATTTTGATAGAGAATGATGCCATTTTCACTACGGGGACATCATTGCTGGAAGCTTTCGATCGGCTTGAAGTAGCTGAATTCAGTGCCCGATCCTTAATCGATGCGAATCTACTCGGCGATTTCTCTGCAATGAACAAAAATCAAATAACAGAGTTAACAAAAAAATTCTTAACCAAGAGGTAAAAATGACGATTGATCTTTCTGGCAAAACAGTTTTAGTTACTGGCGCCTCACGTGGAATAGGCAAGGCAATTGCACTCAAATTTGCAGAAGCAGAAGCTAATGTCATTATCCATTACAATAAAAATCTCAAAGCTGCAGAAGAAACACTTTCAAAAATGAAGCCGGGTAATCATTTTATCATCCAGGCAGATATGGCTGACCCGATTTTAATCAAAAATATGGTCGATGAAGCAATTGAAAAAATTGGACAAATTCATGTTCTGATCAATAATGCCGGGATATTTGAAGAAGTCCCAATTGCAACACAAAGCTATGAAGATTGGCAGGAAAAGTGGCATCGAACAATTAATACTAATTTGATCGGCGCTTCGAATCTTTCCTTTCTGGTCGCTCAAAATATGATTAAACATGGTGGCGGGAAAATGATCAATATTTCTTCCCGGGGTGCTTTTCGCGGTGAGCCAATGGCGCCATCTTATGGTGCCAGCAAAGCCGGGTTGAATGCTATGAGTCAATCGCTGGCACTGGCTTTGGCGCCACATAATATTTTTGTTTATGTTATTGCGCCGGGATTTGTCGAGACGGAAATGGCTCGTCCCGCCCTGCAAGGTGAAAGAGGCAAACAAGTTCGTAAGCAGAGTCCCATTGGTAGAGTGGCATTTCCCAGCGAGATTGCCAACACCGCTTTGTTTTTAGCATCAGAAGGGATCGA
>CBFDBN010000312.1:0-5222 GCA_965603055.1 uncultured bacterium
TTTATCAAGAATTAATTCGGTATAGAATAGCAGAATCAAGGATAAAATATGAAGGTTTTGGACAAAATGTGCCCCTGATGGACAATTCATTTCCCGAAGGAAGAATGATGAATCGAAGGGTGGAGATAGAGATTGTTTATCCTGAATAAAGTATTGCTGTTGAAAAAGATGTTTAATTGTAGGATAAAATGTCCTTTTTATCCCGCAGAGAGAGTATTTATGTTTAAAAATGAATTGACTATTATATTTGTTCTAATGGTTTTTCTTTATATTTTCGGCATCATAATTGATGACTAAAAATAATTAATTTCTAATAAAATTGCAATAATTACTTGATTTTTTTATTAAAATTATTTATCTTTATTGTTATCGAAGTGCTCACTTTAAAAATCGGTTCATGGAGGATAATGCAGGTCACAAATCACTTTTGAATGAAGTTTAAGATAAAATTATATGTTCTGAGGGGCAATTTTTTTGCAATGTCACAATGATGAAAGTATATGTATTGTGAATTATGTAATTTAATATCAAAAGAATTTGAATGACATTGTGGAGGATTCATTATGTATGCGGTGATTATGGCTGGTGGTGTTGGGACAAGATTCTGGCCCCGAAGCAGGTTTAAAAAACCCAAGCAACTTTTGAAAATCCTGGATGATAAAACCATGATCCAGGCAACTGTGAACCGACTGGATGGATTGGTTGATCAGGATAAAATCTGTGTCGTTACAACTGAACCACAGATTGAGGAGATCAAGGAACAGCTTCCGTTTTTAAAACCAGAAAATTTAATCGTTGAACCTAAAGGGAAAAACACAGCGCCCTGCATTGGATTAAGCGCTGTTATTTTGAAACATAGAGATCCTGATGCGGTGATGGCAGTGCTTCCTGCGGATCACCGGATATTGAATGAACAACTGTTTCGCAAAGTCCTTGCTGCTGCTGAAGTGACTGCCGCTAAAAATAATTGCCTGGTGACGATTGGAATTAACCCAACCTACCCTTCTATCGGTTATGGTTATATTCAGGTGAACGGGAAGGTTGATGAAATTAGCGATGTTGATATTTTCAAAGTTAAGACCTTTGCAGAAAAGCCTGATTTAACAACTGCTCAACGGTTCTTAGACAGCGGTGATTTTCTCTGGAATAGCGGCATGTTTATCTGGAAAGCGAAGTCTATTTTAAATGAGATCGAGGAATCACTGCCAGAATTATATGATGGCTTAATGGAGATCGAGAAATACCTGGGAACAGATTCCCAGGACGAAGTTATTAAAAAAGTGTATTGCACCATAAAAAGTATCTCGATCGATTATGGGGTTATGGAACAATCCAGGCGTGTTTTTGTATTAAAAGGTGACTTTGATTGGAATGATGTTGGCAGTTGGGAAGAGATTTATGAAATATCGCCGCATGATCAAGATAAAAATGTTATTATCGGCGATCATTTTATCAAAGATACCAGAGGTTGTTTGATTGATTCACCTGACAGGTTTATTGCGACGTTGGGTTTAGAAGATTTGATTATCATTGATACCGACGATGCACTTTTAGTCTGTCGGAGAGATATGGCGCAACATGTTAAAGATCTGGTTGATGCCATAAGGCGTAAAAAATTGGAACAATATTTATAGCATAAAACATGAAACTACATAACATTCTTCAAGGTTTTGAAAATCTTATTCAAAGCCTATCGATTGATCTTCGTTACGAAAAGGGAGATTTCGCCGGTGGATTATGTCATCTGCCCGGTAAAAGCATTTTTATTATTAATTCAAAATTACCCCTTGAAAATAAAATTAAACTTATCGCTTCTGAATTGAGAGCAATGGAGCTCAATCATATTTATATTCGTCCAGTCCTGAGAGAAATTATTAATGACGGACAAGAATTGTAGGGGGAAAGATAAATTAATATTGACATTTGAATCCTAATTGCTGGGTAAAAACAATGAGTTATAAAATTAAATAGGGTGACTTAGCTTATCTCAGCTCCTAAATTTATCAAAAGGACAATCTTTTTATGAACAATGAAGACCTGATTACTTATTTCGATGAACAACTATTCTTGCCTGACTTAAAAGCGACAACAAAGGATAAATTACTCAAAGAAATTGTTGATCAATTTGTAAAAATTAAATATCTGAAAAATAGCGATATCATACTGGATATGCTGAAACAACGTGAAATTTTGGGAAGCACCGGGATCGGGAAAGGAGTTGCCATTCCACATGGTCGTACGACTTCTGCTTCTGACATAATGATTGCGTTCGGAAGATCAAAACACGGTATCGAGTATGATTCAATCGACGGCAAACCGGTAAACCTCATCTTTATGATCATTGCACCACCTCAAGATCCAAACAATAGGTACCTTCCAATTCTCGGCAAAATGGTTGAAATTTTAAGCAAATCAAAAAATCGAAATAAACTATCGGATGCTGAGACGTTTGAAGAATTTACGGACGTTATATCAAAGGGGTAATAACTTGGCGAAAAAAACTGATTTAGAACTAATCGTGGCGCTTCAAGATTTGGATATGATGATCGAAGAAATCTCTGAAGTGAAACGGCTGGGATTTAGTGCGGAACGGGAACAAGAACTCACTAACGCTCGCGATGAGTTGGCTTCTAAAATAAGTAAACCACTGTTATACAGCTATGAGAAACTAAAAAAACGCTACAAACGGGCAATCGTCCCGGTTAAAGAAGATAATACCTGCCTGGGCTGCTTCATTAAACTTCCAACTTCCATCTCTGCTATTGGCAGAACCGACACATCGGTGTTTTATTGTGAAGGTTGTGGAAGAATTTTATATTGGTTGTCATAATTACAAGCAGGGGTGCAATGCCTTTATGCATTGCAAGCGGTGCATAAAGGCGCCGGATACCCGATCTAAGAGTTTTTTATAATCTGAAAACCACGTTGTATAGTGTGTAAATCAAAAAATGGATAGACTATCAGACAGTTTATCCATTTTTTATGAGATCGTTCATAAAAAGAGTCTTCAAATGTTTAAAATCAAAATCTCCTTTCTATTTCTCCCATTTCTATTAATTAACATGCTTTTTTCTCAGCAACCGCCCAACAAAACCTTGCTCCAGATCCGGTTTCCAGCCGATGGAGACACAGTAACCTATTCAAAGATTCGGATTGCTGGTTGTACCAGACCAGGAGTTAAAGTCACAATCAATGGCAACAGCACAAAGGTTTATCCATCTGGTGCGTTCGTTTCAAGAGTAGAGTTAAATCTGATGGACAATGAAATTGTCATTATCGCAAGAGACTCGATTGCTGAGGAAAGTTCAGCTTTGCACATTTTTCGCCGTCCACCGATTCCCGTGAGTCCCGAACGCCCGACTGAAATTGACACCCGAATCATCTGGCCTGAACAGGATATCACTTTAATTTCAGGCGATATCCTTGAAGTGAGATTTAAAGGCAGTCCCGATGGGAATGCAAAATTCAGTATTGATGGTCTTTGCAAAAATGTCCCGATGACCGAATTGCGCTCCAAAGATGCCCAGGGGATGACCGGGATTTATGCCGGTACGGTTCGGCTTTATTCAAAAAAAACTCGATCTCCCCAACCAGTAAAATTCGAGATCAAAGGAGTGGATGGTAAAAAAAGTAAAGTAAAATCTCCCGGATTAATTACGATCCATCCTGATAATATCCCATTGATCGGGGAGACACAAAGCCAGGCGTATTTGAAAACATCTCCTTTTGGTTGGGGAATTATAACGATTTTGCCAGCGGGAGTGCGACTTCATATTATCGGTCAGCGCGGTTACCACTATAAAATCCGCCTGACTGAATCTGATTATGCTTATGTTTCCAGCCGGGATGTAAATCTGCTGCCACCAGGGACACCTACCCCCAAAACAACTATCAGCCTCCCATCGATCAGCTTTGATGGCGATTGGATTCAGCTTAATATGAGTGTTCAGATCGCGTGTCCCTACCAGGTCAATCAATCAGTCGATCCAGCTACTTTGGAACTAACTGTTTACGGCGCACATTTAGCTTCGCAATGGATTACTTATCCCAATCGAGATACCACCATTAAAATGATCCGGTGGCAGCAACCCAGCGCCGATGTCTTTAAATTATTTGTCGATTTAAACCAGCGGCAGCAATGGGGACATCGAGTGCGGTTTGAACCGGGACGAATGATATTAGAAATCCGTCGTGCTCCCAAAATTGCTGAACCACCACAGGGTCCAGTGGCCGGATTGATTTTCACGCTTGATGCCGGGCATGGCGGCGTTGAATTGGGCGCTGTCGGCGCGACAGGTCTAATGGAAAAAGATGTGAATTTAATTTATGCAAAAAAATTAGCCACACTGTTGGATTCGGCAGGCGCTAAAGTCATTTTGACCCGACAAACCGACGTGAGAATGTCCCTTGCCGAACGTATTGAGATCGCACGCAAAGCCAATACCCACATCTTCTGCTGGCTCCACAATAATTCGATTGGTGCCACATCTGATCCTGAAGCCGTCCGAGGAACAAGTACTTATTTCACAATTCCTCAAAACCAAAATCTTGCCTGGACGATTTATCCCTATTTAGTCGATATAGGGCTGGCTCCTTTCGGAAGAGTCCAATCAGATTATTATGTGACTCGACAAACGGATATATTAAATGTCCTTGTAGAAGGCGCTTTTATGTCGCATCCCGAGGATGAGATGCTATTGATGGATGAAGCATTTCTGGATAAATTAGCCAGGGCGGTTTTTAAGGGATTGGAGGAGTTTTGTTCGATGAATAATAAAAAAATTGAATAAGATATTAAGATGATATTCATAAAAAACCAGTTGCGTCGTTAAGGATTTCGTTTTAAAAACATGGTTACTTTGGAGCAGCTTCAATTATAAGGCACATGGAAAAAATAAATTATCCCAAAATCAAAATATTACAACTTGAAATTTTAACAAAGTACTTTTCCAGTTTTGGCATTCGTTCGATTATAGATTCATAGACAGCCATTTCTTTTTTTGTTAACTTTATTCCTGTTTTATAATTTCCGTCGAGTATTTTAACAGTTGGTTCTTTCCCATTCCAGGTCATAGTCCTTGCCAGCCCCAAAGTCTTTTGCACAGAATTTAAGATTTCTCCATTCCAATGATTTTCTAATACCCCCCATACTCTCTCAATCGGATTGTATTTACTATGGTATGGAGGATAATAAGCCAACTGTATATTGACGTTATACCGAT
>CBFDBN010000313.1:0-5221 GCA_965603055.1 uncultured bacterium
CACATCGGTAATTTCTTTCGGCTTACCTGCCATTTTATTCACGATCTCATCCCAGCCAGGAGTAACGAATTCACGCTGCAAATAAATTTCTTCGACTTTCCTTTTGATTTCCTCCTGTCGCGGGGTAAACCGGATTTCATGTTCTTCTCGAAAAACCTTTTCACCATCAATTTTGACCTGGTTTTGTTGAATTAAATTATTTAAAATCGAATCGAACAGTTGATTATTCATTTTTCCAAATACTCGCTCCCGAAGCTCAGATTTTTTAATACCCCTGAGCATGGGATTATCTTTATGAAATTTATTCAAAAAATCAACTATCAATTGCTGTACGCTTTGAAATTGCGTAGCATGAATCACCGCCCATTCGGGTTTTTCAGCAATCAAAGTGACTCGACCTCGATCTTTTAATATTGCCAATACCTGTCGAGCTTCTTGTTTGGTCATCGATAATTCCTGAGCCAGGCTTGAAACATTCTTCAATACGTACTGGTTTTTGATCAGATACTGCTCCACGATATCGATTGGATCGGCCTTTTCTAAAAGCGCCAGCCTTTTTAGCTCATCTTCGGGAAGATATTTTAATTTTGGTGGATGCACTTCTACGATGACGCCGCCGCCTATGGTTTGCGTTGGAGAAAAACTGCGGATAACAAAGCGATCGCCATAATCAGCCACCGCCGGTGCCTCAAGACGGAATTGAACAAAGGTGGAATTCCCCGGCTGTAAGTCCTCTTTTTCCAATAAAACCACCCGGGCGATGATTTCTCCAGTTCCCAGGTGCAATCGTACCCGTGTTCTATTTTTTAACGGGTATGGGCAGGATGCTAACAGATTCAGCTTTGCATTTAGCATGTAAGTTGGCTGGTAGTAACCCGACGGCGCCAGCATATTTCCCCGCTCGATCTCCGTCTTTTCAATATCCATTAGATTGATAGCAGCCCGCTCACCGGTAACGCAGTGCTCTATCGTCTTATTATGTACCTGAACCCGTCGAACACGAAGCTGTTTTTGCTGGGGAAGCAACTCAACAGTATCCCCGCTCTTACATGATCCAGAAAGCACTGTGCCAGCAATGACAGTTCCACTGCCTTTCATGGTAAACACACGATCTACCCAGAGGCGAAACATACCCTTGTCCGGTCGAGCTGTTAAATCCTGGATAAATTCCAGAATTAATTCTTTTAAATCTGCAATCCCTTGACCGGTCGAATTTGAGACGGCGAGAACTGGCGCTCCCTCCAAAAAGGTACCCTTGATCAAATCTCTCACTTCTTCAATCACCAGCTCCAGCAACTCTTGTTCCACCAGGTCGATCTTGGTTATAATGATAAGCCCTTTGTTCACTCCCAACAGTTGCAAAATTTCAAAATGTTCTAGAGTCTGTGGCATGATGCCATCGTCGGCAGCAATCACCAATAAAACCATATCAATAGTGCTCACGCCGGCTGCCATATTTTTGATAAACTTTTCATGACCAGGAACATCGATAAAAGTGATATTATCCCCCAGGAAAGCAAATCCCAGGTCGATGGTCATCTCTCGTTCTTTCTCTTCCTTGAGTCGATCAGGGTCTGTACCGGTAAGGGCTTTGACCAGGGCTGATTTGCCGTGGTCAATATGTCCTGCAGTTCCGATGATGATGTGACGCATAATTGTGAGCTTACTTTTAATGATTGAATTATATTAGTTCTTTTTCTTTTAGAATCGAATCAACTTCTAATAAAAACTCATTCAGAGTTATTTGCCTCGATCCTTCCTCGCTATGATTGTGCTCATCAGGATCAGATATTGGGTGACGATGCCAATTGCCTTTATATTTATCTCTTGCAAAAATCCTTTTAAAATGATTTAAAAGAACCATATTTGTCAATTCGGCAGCTTCAATGCGATTAACCTGCACAAAAAGCTCCCTCTTGATATAGAGTCGGAATTTAATATACCTACTACCTTGATTTAAAATAACCAATCGGTTGTAATAACTATATGTTTTTAAGGCATTGTTGGCAGTTTCTATTAGCGTATCAACGGTCTGCATAAGATAGCAAGTCCTCCAATTTTTCGATCTCTAACTCCAACTCTTTAATTTGTTGTTGAGCTGTCATCCAATCGAACAATGTATCCTCATCTTCCCAACTATGCTTTTTATCTTTGATGCGATTCTCATAAAAATCTTCTGCAGTCATAGCGTAGCGACGGTCGAAATATTTGTTAAGAGATTTATTATGTTGTAGCTTTTCTTCTGCCTGGCTTTTTAGAATTTTAGTTAAGCTTTGCTCTAAATTCTCTGCCGGCTCAATTGCCTTTATACTTTCGATTAGTGTTGCATTGATTTGATCCATTAATTAACCTCACTATCTGTAACTAATTAAAATTCAGTTTATCTAAGTCGAAAAAATCCCCTTTATCGCCCCCTCCACTATCTTCGTCTCATCCTCCCGAATTGTCCTTAAATCTAACAAAACTTCATCATCAGCAATACGAGCAAAGATCGGCGGTTCATTTTCTCTCAACTTCGCAGCAAGGGATTCAGCCGACATCGTTTGTGGCTTTAAAGAAATCACTTTTGTTGGAATATATTGAGCCGGTAATGATCCACTTCCCAATTGTGAAAATCCATCGATTGCCTTAATCTCACATTTATTTTCAACAATGTCTTTGAGATGACGGCGAAAAGTACGGGCACGACTGGCTAATCTTTTGGTCGGAATCGTTAAAAGTTTTAAAACCGGGTGTCTCTCCGGCAAATGCTCCTCATCAAGATACAGCTTTAAAGTTGCCTCCAGTGCGGCATAAGTCAATTTATCACAGCGCAATGCCCGTGTCAATGGATTTTTCTTGATCGGATCGATATATTTTTTCTTACCGATAATAATCCCGCTTTGTGGTCCGCCCAAGATCTTGTCTCCACTAAAAGTTACGATGTCTGCCCCGGCTTTAATACTATCCTGTAACAGAGGCTCTGGTGGCAGTCCATATTTCTGAAAATCGATCAGGCAGCCGCTGCCAATATCATCGACCACCGGCAGGTTATGCTCGTGTCCCAGGTCCACCAATGCTTTTAACGGAACTTCGGAAGTAAATCCAACGATCTGGTAGTTGCTGGTATGCACCCGAAGCAACAGGGCGGTGTTTTCAGTAATGGCTCGCTCATAATCCCAGGGATGAGTTTTGTTGGTTGTCCCAACATCGTTCATAATCGCTCCGCTTCTTTTCATTACATCCGGGATACGGAATGAACCACCAATCTCGATAAGTTGCCCACGTGAAATAACAACTTCCCTCCCGAAAGCCATGGTATTGAGTACCAGCATAGTTGCGCCGGCATTATTATTCACCACCAGGCCAGCTTCGGCGCCAGTGAGATAGCAAAGCAGTTCTTCTACATGGACATAACGATCCCCACGTTTACCTGATTTCCGATCAATCGCCAATGTGCAATAATTTTTAATCGCATCAGCGATTGCATCCTGGGCTTCCTTGCACAACGGTGCTCTTCCCAGTGCCGTGTGTAAGATTATTCCAGCGGCATTGATGGCAGGTGCCACTGATGGTTTGAACTGGCGCCTGATTCGATTGGCAACTTTTTCTGCCAGTAAACCCGGCTCAATTTCAATTTGTCCCAGCTCTTCAGCTTCAGTAGAAAGAATTTGATCACGAAGGTTTTGAAGCTCCTCTCGCGTGACATCAATGATGAAAGGACGGGGATAGTCATCCTCGTCAAGTGTTTTGATTTGAGGATAATTGAGCAGCTTTGGAATCCCAATAAGCTGGTCTAATAAATGATTACGAATATTTTCCTGTTCCATTTTCCTGCTTTAATTTTGTTATTCAATTCATTTTAAAAGTAATCTAAGATAACTATAATTTAATAATTTGTCAATACTTTTTTCCCCTGACTTTGATATATTTTGTTTTAAAATCGATGATTTATTTATTAATTTTTTATCCATAAAAATTCGGGATAAATATCATTTTTTTTTGTCTATAGTTAATAGGGAAACAAATCAAATTGTTATTATTAAGAGAAGTGGTTATGAGTGAAATCAACAGTGCCATTGCTTTTTCAGACCTGCACCTGGGGAATAAACAAAGCTATTTATATTCAAAAAGTGCCGGTTATAAGAAAAATAAAGTTGCCTTGTTAAAACTCCTCAAAAAATTGGGTCCTTATGATGAGCTTATCCTCAATGGGGATATTTTGGAGCTGGCTTTAGCAGCACACGATGAAATATGTACCGATGTGAAAGAATTTTTTTCATTATTAGCAAATACTGGTCTAAACAAAAAGATTGTTTTTATACCAGGAAATCACGATCACCACTTTTGGCGTGAGCTCGGCGAAGAGATTTATGTGAATGGCAGCATCAGGCAGGGGCAAGAACCTCCGGGTGATGATACCTTCCCCTATTGTTTTGTCGATAAGCGATTTTCAAGCAGAGATTCACAACTACCATGTCAGATTTTGCTTTGCTCGTTATGGTCAAATAATGGGACAAAGTGCCCTGAAATTGTAGTAAAGTACCCGCATCACCTGGCAAAAGTTGATTCTGTTAATGGTGCAGCTCATTATCTCTTTACACATGGTCATTTCCTGGAAGATATTTTCAAGCCGGTTAACTACTTAATTCAACCTCATCACTTAGAAGAGCTTGAGGCGTTCAATAATTTATGGCTGGAAGCCTTTGACTATCATATTGGGCATGCTGGTCGGTTGTCTGAACGGGCAAGAAAATTGGAACAAGCTTACCAAAAAGGAGAAAAGGAAGCGAAAAAAACAATGCTGGAGACTTTAGATTTAGTTTGTGATAATCTTAATCAAACGCTAAAGTTAAAGTGGTGGCACAGTTGTTTAATAAAATTTGGATTGCGATTTGTTGTAAAACGAATTCCAATAAGGGATAATAGCAAACTATTTCGGAATCCAATCGATGAGAAATTAAAGGAAAGTATAGTTGAATACATTAAAATGTATCTCGTTCAAAGATATATAAAAGGAAAGCGGAGAGAATATGGTATTCCTTCCAATAAAAATATCCCAACTCCGTTCACCTTTGTCTTCGGACATACACATCGTCCAGTTAAAGATAATGACTCCGAAAATAATAAAGTCGAGGTACTGGGAAAAGAATATCCACTTGCCAACACCGGTGGTTGGCTTCGCACTGATGGAAAAGGTCATGGAGACAATGCCGGTATTTTAGTTATTGATGAGTCTGGT
>CBFDBN010000314.1:0-5207 GCA_965603055.1 uncultured bacterium
ATGAGTGCGACCGGGGTGCGTCCTTTGGAATAAGCCATTGATCCGGTTGAAGTAAATCGGATTTCGTAATCATTGGAACGAGCATCTAACGACGATGTTTGAACCGCAGAAGCAGAAATAGACCACGATTTCGTGGTATCCAATTTACTGGTGCCACCGAGCTCCATACCGGTTTCATCAGTAATGGTGTTAATACCTCCAATTCTTTGAAGTGAATTAATGGCGACAGATACACCAATCTCTCCAAGCAGGGGTAATACACCAGTATTCATTGGCAAGGATTGAACAAGGAGCCGGTTATTATCTGTTGAATCGTAAATGGAAAAGGCTGTTGCCGGAAAACCTTCCAGCTTAATTTTAAATATCGGATCGATTGTGTAACCGTTTTGTGTTTTATAATTTTTATAATTTTCAATATCAACGATTTTAATATCGACTTCTCCTCTGCCCTTACCAGAAATTTGTTGGTAGGAATAAATCTCTGAAGACTGATAACCTAACGGATCCGGTTTTGGCATGATCGTAACAAAACTTTTTTCAGCAACGCCAACACCTTTGGCAGATTCAAACGAAGCGATATTTGCATCCGGATCACCCCGGTCATAAGCCGTAATGGTATACGAATAAGCAATGCCGTTATGAACATCATTATCAACAAACAAATATTGCAGACCGGTGTTGTCACCCAGGTAGTTATTGGGATTTATTGGATCTTCGCCTTGAATGGCATTTTGCAGATCGAACTGGGCAATGGGGACATAGCCGACAATATTTCCTTTTGAATCGGTGATGATATCTCCCCAGGTGACCCCGCCGTCTTCACTGCGGTAAATTTTGTAGCCTTCAAAATCGAGTTCGCCAGTTAAGGGATCGGATTTCAATTCAGAGCTTTTATCCCAATAAAGCGTCACTTTTTCATCACCGGGAATCCCCCATAGCTGTGGTCCGGGAGGTGCGGCTGGTCCGACATACCCTTTTTCAAACATTTGAATTGCCATTTGCGAATTTTTCATGAAGTCGTCATCGGTATTACCAACCACAACCGCAATGGAAAACTTCACCATTTCTTCCGGGGCGAAGTCGAATGGACCTGAGGCGGCAACATAAACCAAATCTGATTTTGATGTTATCAAGGACACGTCATCAATTTTGGGATTGGAACCGTGAAAATATTCTGCTGCGATGGTGACGATGTCAGGATCAGTTGGTTGTCCACTGACGATGGGCCACATCTCCTCATCAAATGTGGGACCGGCATCAGTGTAATAATGGAAGCTGGTAATTCCTATATTTTGAGGCGTCTCCAGGAAAACAACTCCAAAATCCATATCTTCCAATCGTCCCAAGCTATTGGGCAGGGTTACACCGCCAATATCTCCATCAAAATCTCGCTGCATTACGATTGGATAGGGATCAGTGAAGCCATAGCCCTCCGGAACGATTAAAATTTCTTCACTGTAATCGCTACAATCAGGATCCAAATAGACTCCAAAATAACATCCTTTGATTGTTTGCCCGCTTTTATTATGGATAAAAAATTCATAAAATTGAAAATCTTCTGCATAGGGTCTGCCGTAACAATACGCCATCTGTTCAACCTCAATGCCGATCACATCGCCCTGTTTATTATTGGCATCAGTATAAACGCCATAGACATCACGGTCAGAAACAAATTCGCCTTCGAACACCTGGCCGGTTGCTGGATTTCTTCTAAAATAGCCGGGCCAGAAAGGATTGCCGCTCTTATCTATGGGCCAGGTTTGAGGCAGATCGCTGTGGGCTAAATAAGGCGTGGTTCCATCCACATATTTTAGTATGGCATAATCACCGCTGCCATCATAATGCGTGGCGCCCAACGATCCATCTTTCGCGATCCAATCCTCATTGCCGTTGTTGGTATATCCATCGATGAAATTGCCATTATCTCCATTTTTTGAATTTTTTTCAGTCGCGAAAAACACAGAAAAATCATCGACCATTGAGCCATAAGGCTTGGTTTTTGGATAACGAAAATTGAAAAAATCATCGGTGGGGCGATTGCCCGGGTCTTCCAACCGGGTATCACTGATCTGACCGTAATTCATTGTTAAATTACATAATTGACCTTTGGTCATTACACCGATGGCTTCGTCAATTCTGGCAGTTGGTTTTTTAAGTGAAGGTGGTTTTGGCACACCATCGTTATCGTTATTCAGGTTTTGTGCTGCCAATGCGAAAGCAAAAAAGATGATGGCTGCAAATATAATCACTGAAATTCGTTTGTACATTCGTTGTACCTCTTGATTAAGTTAAAGCTTCAAAATTCGATATTCAGAATTTTAAATTCATCATTATGATAAGCATTTCGCTGCGGAAAAATACGATTTTTAGAACTTAAAATAACATCCCAAACGAAAATCTCGTCTCTGACCCACATTATCCGGGTTTGCCTGCCGATCTTTAGATCGATAATTATAGGGACCGGCGTTCCACGGATTACCGGTCTCTGACCAGATTAATTCGGGATTAATCCGATCCAGCGCATTGGTGACTTTGGCATAGCAGATTAAATCAAACATGCCAAGTTGAAATGATTTATCTACCCGAATATCCAGCGTGCTGATCCAGCCTTTTCGCTCAGAATTTATTTCTAAGCTGATAGCGCCCTGTTCAGCCGGCGTATAAGGTAAACCGCTGGAAACCTGAAATAGTGTGTTAATTCCAAAATTTGATAACAATTTAAATCCGCCTAAACTGGGACCAAAATCTTTGGGGAATCGCAAATCGACATTGACGGATAAATCATGAGTACGGTCGAAATCGAGAAAGTAGTCGCGCTTCGGTCGTAAATGAGATTCTTCTTCTCGATAATAATAGCCAGCCAATGGATCTGATCCGGAGCCACGGGCGACACTGAAGGTATAATTAAGATTTCCGGAAATATAGTGTTTATATCTTTTGGTCAGCGTAATATCAAATCCCTTAACGCGTCCATAATCTTCATTAATATAAACAGTATAGTTGTATGGTTGACGAGCATAATACCGGGTTGAAGTTAGATCGCGAATATCTTTATAAAATCCGGTAAAATCGATTGCAATGTCATCAGTGAATTGGTATTTTCCACCCACCTCAAAGGCGACGGTCTTTTGGGGTTTTAGACCGGGATTACCGATAATTACATCTGATTCTTCGAGATTAATCAATGACCGGTCATTCCTGAATAAATGATAATAATCGGGATTCTGGAAGAAATGTCCGTAGGCGAAATGAAACACCAACCGCTCTGTGACAGGGTGGGCTAATCCAATACGGGGGCTAATTTGAAATCGATCGGGCACATCTTCGCGAGATTTAAATTGGAAAACTTTAGTGGTACTGCCATCGGGATTGGTAATGCTGATCGTTTCCTGAATATCACCGGGATCAGTCCAATAGGTGTCTTTGGCATTGGCATAATCCACGCGCAATCCAAAATTCAGGATCATAAAATCATATTCCATTTTATCCTGAATATAGAATGCTCCCTCCCAGGGCTCTCGATTATAGAATTCTATCCGATGACGAAAGGCGCCGGGCCAGGGATCACGGATCGCATGGCGGAAAATTTGATATTGCTTTAAATCTAAGCCAGCTTTAACCTGGTGACTGTGATGAATTTGACTGGTTATATCAAATTTTAAATTATAAGTGGTAGAATGCTCACGATCCCAATCTCGTTCATCGCCCCCCCAAAAACCGCCTTCAGCTCCTGAAAGATATGTCAATTTCACATAGTCACTTTGGTCCAGCAATGCCCCGGTTTCTGGATCGTAATACACTTGTTTCCCGGGAATGTTTTCCGTTCCGCTTCGAAATAAGCGCTGGAAATTTAATGAATAAAAAGTTGATTGATTCAGGGTGTGCGTCAACGTAAGCGTTTGCCGATCGGTGAATAGCTTCCGCAATCCTCTTGAGCCAAGCAGCCGGGCGTTATAATTTATTGGATCGGCTGGATCATTGGTGACTGGTGGAATATATTTGTAATAGTGACTGTATCGTTGTCTATAATTCCAGGTGTTTTGCACATCTAAAGCTAATTTCATTGCTGAAGAAATGCGATAGGTTAATTTCCCAAAAAGTTGACGATCTAAATCAAATCCCCAGGGCAGATAGCTATCTTCATTTGAAAGTACCCCGGAGGCAAAAAAAGTAATATTTTTAAGAATGGGTAAAGGTCCGCCAAAATTAGCATTGAATCGTCCTAAAATTGGAATTAAAATATGATCTTTTCCAACCGGGTCATCAAGCACGCTGATGTGTTGGTACTGGGATCTTCCAATCGAATCATCAGGCGAGTCGTAATAACGAAACTCGTCCCGATAGTCAGCTTTTTGCGCCTCAGAAAAACCTTTAACCACATCAGAGCTTAACAGCCAATCTGGTTTATGGTATGGAGAGCTATTTACCATGGGCGATTCGTACTGAATTTTTCCGCTATAAAATTGTGCTCCTTCTTTGGTGGTAATATTGATGATTCCGCTCATCGCATCACCATACTCGGCATTGAAACCACCGGTGAGGACCGATAATTCCTGGATGGCGTTGACATCAATCGTGGTGCCAAAACCGCCCTGTAATGGGTCTTGAACCAGAATGCCATCAATGTAATAAGCGACTTCATCATTTCTGCCACCGCGAAGATGCAATCCCCCGCTCTCATCTTCAACAAATCCTGCCTGCAAAGTTAAAACTTCCTGTATCGAGGCAACAGGCATTTTCTCTGCGATATCAATTCCCTGTACCACTGCCATTTTTGCGGTCACATCTTTTTCAACTAATGGGCGTTCGGCAACGACAGAAACGACTTCTCCCTCAATAACTGAAATTTCCAGCCCAAAATTGACTTCAGTTGTTAAATCTGTCATTACTTTGACGTTCATCACCTCCAGGCTCTTATAACCGATCATCATGCCGCGAACGACATAAGTTCCTGGTGGGACATTGTTGATGAAATATTGCCCATCATTATCAGAAGCTGCGCCCATCGTGGTACCAACAATGATAATATTGGCAGCAGCCAGGGATTCGCCAGTTTCTTTATCAACAATTTTTCCGGCTATTTTGCCGGTATTTCCGGCAAAAGCAAGTTGGATAAATAATAACGCACTAAGGGTAAAAATAATTAAAGCTATCAATTTTCTTTTCATTCCTTATCCTCCAGCTCACCAAAAAGGTGGATCAGATTT
>CBFDBN010000315.1:0-5201 GCA_965603055.1 uncultured bacterium
GGAGCGAGAAATCTGGTTAACGAATTGATATTATAAAATATACAGATTTTTCACTCCACTTCGTTTCGTTCGAAATGACATGAAAATCTCAATCTTGCAGAAATCTAATTTTTATGTAGACTTCTGCAAAATTACAAATTATCGAGTGATTGCGAGGAGTTTACGACGAAGCAATCCTTTGTTATTTATAGAATTATGAGATTCCTTCGCTTCGCTCGGAATGACAGATTTCTCCATTTTGCAGAAGTCTATAATTATTATGATTAAAGGAGGTTCATTATGACTGATAATCATCAAAATGTCCCTCGAAGAGATCCTTTAATTTGGGCGGTGTATATTATAATCCTGGCTGTAATTATTTTATATGCCGTTACAAGATTTTTACCTTCAAAAACAGAAGTAAATCTTCCACCTCCGGTCAATCAGATTATAAAGGTAGAAAAAGATAGTTTAGCTGTGATTTTGCTGCAAAAAGAAATCAACCATTTGAGAGAGCTGTTAAACCAGACCCGATCTGACATGGTAAAAATGAGTGAAAACACGGTATCCACCAGTCGGGATGTTGTGGGTCTGATCACATTTATCATTGGTTTGATCTCCATCGCCGGGATTTACAAAATCAAATCCATTGAAAATACCTTAATTGCAAATATTGATCGCCATGTCAGATCGAGTTCCACGGAATTATCAAAAGAAACGATAGAAGGAATAGAACAAATTAAATTGCATAAAGAGTATTTCTTCCACATCCGGGGGATTCGAAG
This sequence comes from uncultured bacterium, assembly GCA_965603055.1. Taxonomy (GTDB): domain Bacteria; phylum Zhuqueibacterota; class Zhuqueibacteria; order Thermofontimicrobiales; family Thermofontimicrobiaceae; genus CBFDBN01. Next base: position 765 of record CBFDBN010000315.1, read on the forward strand.
CGAAGATGCGACCAGAATAATTAAAGCCGCCGATTACTTTTATGGACAATGCCAGACTTATAAGAAAGATCCTTATGTGATTTCCGGTTTTCAACAAGCCATAACTGCCAGTACTGATCATCATCTCGAATCGCGACTGAGAAGAACTTTAGTGATGCTGGATGATCCCGCTGCGCTGGATGGGCTGATCCAACGATATAATGGTTTAACTGGTCAGGATAAGTTCCATTATAAGCTGGCGTTGCGAGGACTGCTTAATGATGGATTTAAGGTTGTTGAGGAGCGGTTGAAAAATGATGGAATGAGGGATGAGATTATGAGTTAGGATCCAAATGCTCCAATCTAAATGGTAAAAATTACCAGTATGTCCTTCATTTTTCCTTTTATGATCACGATTCTGATTCATTAGAAATTCGCCAACAATTCATTCTGCTTCTTCAATATTGGGAAAATTATCGAAGTCAGAATATAAATTGGGATTGTGTTTTTTTATGTTTTTATAATCCCTTAAAAATAATCTAATCGGGATAACATATATTTCATAGATGGATTCCAATTCTTCGATCGGTTGCTCGATTTCTTTTGAACTGCTAATAGACCTGCTTCGATTTAATCGGATGTCTTCGATCGTTTTCTGAAATAACAGATCAGATTCCAAACTCGATTGGTGGAGAAAATGAGCAAATTGATAAAGGGCATGTTTTTTGGATTCGGGTAATTTATTAAATATTTCAATGACTTCTTTCACAGGTACAGTATCCATAACCGTGAGTTCCTATTTTATGATAAAAATGCTAATCTTTTTTCATGGTAACTATAGCAACTTCATCAATAAAAATCAAATCACTTTTCCCCAACCTGTTCTTTATTGTCGATTGTGAAGCAAACAATAGAAACGACTAATATAGGAGAATTAGTTGTGGTTGTTTTTTCACAAATTAATTTCCATAGCTATGTTCTATAAGCAAATATTTGATCCATCGTGCAATGAAAAGTGAAGGAAAACCAAATGACTGATTTATCAACACGACAACTATGGCAAAAAATTATGTATTACCAGGATTTCGACCGAATGCCGGTCTTCCATTGGCTGGGTTGGCCTGAAACCTACGAGCGTTGGTACAAAGAAGGATTACCTAAGGACGACAGTGAACACGATTATTTTAACACCAAACCAATGCACGCGTGGATATCAATTGATATCGATATATACCCTTCATTTGAGGAAGAAATTCTGGAAGATACGGACGAATATCGAATCTATCGACAGAAGGATGGCGTCATCTGCAAGGATTGGAAGGAAAAAAGCTCAATTCCCCAGTATATCGATTATTTACTGAAAGATGCTTCAGGCTGGAGTGAATATAAAAAACGGCTTCAACCAGATGAAGGACGAATTCCGGCTGATTTGGACACCCAGATTCAAAAAGCCATCGAAATGGATTCTCCCATTTCGGTGAATACTGGCTCACTGATTGGATGGATTCGTAATTGGATGGGAGTGGAGAATTTTGCCTATCTTTGCTACGATGATCGGGATACACTGGCGGAAATGGTCGATACGATTGCCAACCTGGTTTGTTGGGCGCTGGATTATACCCTGCCAAAGGTCAAAGTGGATTGTGGTTGGGGCTGGGAAGATATCTGTTTTCGAACCGGTCCATTGGTCAGCCCCGAGATTTTTAAACAAGTGGCTGTGCCGGGCTATCGAAAAATAGCTGATAAATTGCTGGAGTATGGTGTCGATCTATTTGTGGTAGATTGCGATGGCATGATCGATCACCTGGTGCCACATTGGTTGGAAGGCGGCGTCAATGTGATGTTCCCGGTTGAGATTGGGACCTGGAAAGCCGATCCCCTGGCATTTCGTAAAAAATATGGGGAAGAATTACGAATTTTTGGTGGGATCGATAAACTGGCAATCCCGAAAGGTGCTAAAGCCATCGATAAAGAAATTGAACGGAGATTGCCTTTGATGAAAGAGGGGGGATTTATTCCTTTGCCCGACCATTTAATCGTTCCTGAAACACCACTGGAAAATTATAAGTATTATCTTGAGAGAATCAGATCATTAAGGTTCTAGATCAATTGTCAATTGAGAATTGACAATTCTCAATTGATAATTAAATTCTTAAACGCATAGCACCATTGAAACGAACATCACCAAGAAATTAACGACAAAAAACTTGTCGATGTGAGTGTTTAAGTGCCTAAGATTTTGATTTATCAAAGATTTGGAGCAGAAGATGACAAACTCAAACATTCTCCTTCAATATGCGATATTTAAAACAAAAAATCTGTTGATCAATAAAAACAAATTCATCAACTCATTTTTAGTCTTCTTAGCCTTATTTCATATTCTTATCACATCTCCTGTTTTCTCTGGCGGTTACTCCCTGGTCATGGGCAATTGTACCTCGATAAGCGGTGGTGGAATTTACGGCAAACAGTTCTGGGAGATGCGACCAGCCATGCAAGGGATTTTAGTCCATGACTCTATTTTCGATATGTGGGCGGATATGGGATACCTTGCTCTTGGAGCAGCTATTGACGCAAATATTAAGGCACGAATTTGCCCTGGTTTCTCTTTTGATGGAATAATAAGGGACATAAAGCTCCTGGCACCAGGTAAAAACAAAGCCGACGTGATAAGCCAATATCGTAATCAGTTTAAAAAATATGTTGAAACTGTTTACGAAATGAATGGACAGGCATATTATCCCGATATGGAGGTTCTCTTCTATCAACTGGATTATGAAAATAACGTGATCCGTATCATTGAGGAGCCTTATAAAGTCGATTTGAAAGAATTGGGAATTGAATCCCGGGGACGAACACGAAGCAACCTGGTAGCTAAGCTGTCTCAATTTTTGGGAACAGTTGGCAACCTGCGGGCAGTGGCTTTTGATAAACAAAACAAACATTTCGTCTTTTTTGGTGAAACAACTGATAAGGGTTCCAATCTCCAGCCCGACGATTGCCTGGTTGCGGCTCATGCGGTGTTTAATACCAAATATGAAGGCGCTATGGTTTCTATCGATCCTGATCCAGAAAATTTAGAGACGCGAGGCATTGTTCATTTTGGAGGTGATATTGAGGGCACTCACATTGGTGATATTCTATTCGAATCCGACCGCATGCTCAAATGTCTGGGGCAGGGTTATGACAATCATAAAGATGAACCGCTAACTTCAATTGTTGAAGGTTTTAAACCGATGCAGGATTTGATTTCGGATGAGGAAATAGATCAGCAGAAACAGCAATGGATTCGTTTCTGGTTTATGCCAGGTGAACTGGAAGTTTCGGCATCAGAAGATTATGACGTAATCCTTTTTCCAAAGAATTTAATGATGGTTAAAACGGAAAATATGAAGTTCGATGGAAAGGAATTGGTATCTGATTTTACGCCTGATCCATCGAGTCCTCAGGGCCGATTTGCAGTTCATTTCAATGATCATCTTGACGAATTTGCGGCTGAGTTTCCGGTATTCCGTGAGTTGCAAGAAGTAGGTAAACTGATCGCGTTCTTTAAATGGGTTCAGGAACAGGAAATGAGTATTGATCTCAAATATCTTCATAACACAGCAGTGCGGAAAGTTCCTTATTACGAATACACTCCATTGATCAAAAATACGAGGACAGTAACAAGCGAGCGAAAACAGCAGAATCATATCTTAACTGAAAAGGTCACCAGTACCATAATGGGGGGTGTAGATTTACAGCGTTTCAAATTTAACAAAACGCCCACCCGTTCTTATAGAGATTTAGTAAAAGAGATCCTGGAAACTCCTGATAGCGTCCCGTTTAAATATGAGGATGTTTTATGCAAAAGAAGATTATTTGCCACATCTTCGCTGTCCAACGCATCAGTGCGACAATCGATCTACGAAGCAAGCCTTGAACAAATATCACCCGAAAACCGGGAAAAAATTAAGTTAGCAACCGATCAGTATGGAAGGGTGATTTTGTATACTGATGCTCAAAAATCTACCTATTATTTTGAATATGATGATTTTGGAAGATTAACCAGCGTTCGTGGTTGGGATCAGCCGATTTCTTATCAATATAGTTACGATAGTGGAAAAATCAGTTTTAGCTATGAGCTGTTATCAGGTACCAATGAATACATTAAGCGCTTTAGCTACGCTGGTAATTCCGACCAGGTTTCACAGCTCCAGATTTATAAAAATGAAGAGCTGGAACATTCATTTTCAGTGCGGATTGATGGGGATGATGTCATTTTAGAACGAGAATGCCAGTAATTTTGTATATTCAGAACAAAGTGATTTTTGGCTTTTAATAGAAAAAGCAATTGATTTTTTAAGATAATTCTTTTATTTTACCAGCAGTGAAAAATAAAAAAATCCCGGGGAATGAAAATGAGCAGCCTTTCAAAAGAAGATACAGCAAGCAAAAAATATCTTGACCATTTGAAAA
>CBFDBN010000316.1:0-5199 GCA_965603055.1 uncultured bacterium
AGCTCAATCCAGTATTTTGTTTTATTGATAATGATCTCCTTTTTTTGTTGGTAGCGCGTAGGGAGTCGAGCGTGGCGCGTAAAAATTTACTCCATGTCATACGCGCTACACCCCACGCGCAACGCTCTACAAAAACTACCAGTTTCCCTTAAAACCGACTTCAAAATAAAATCCCATTCCCGGAAAACCCTGCCAATATTCATATTTCTGATTCAATAAATTATTCCCCTCGATAAAAACGGATATGTTTTTGATCAATTGTTTTTCAAGATAAACGGATAATAAACCGAAGCTGACAAGTTTCACATCTTTGTCCAGATTAGCATATCGCGGACTGATCCATTGAAAGGTCAGCAAAGCCTGGGTTGCTTTGTCAAATTTATACTCAAAATTGAACGGAATCCGAAATCTTTCTAAATAGGGTACCCTGTTATTATTATTAGCCACTGAATCATCCTTAATTTCGTCAAAATGAATTTGGATCCCAGCGTTAAAATTTATCTTTGATGAAAGGGTAAAACTGCTCTGAAAATTCAAAGTGGTTAAAGTAGCTTTATTGATTGAATTTAACTTAAACAAGCCAATCCCGGTATCCCGAGACCAATAAGCATAATTTTTCCAATTCTGTCGAATTATTTCACCGCTCAATGATACACGAGATGTGGGATTATATTCAATCCCAAGCTTTAATTCGAGATCTTTTTTCATCGGGACAAAATTCATCTTATAAGAAAGAAATGGACTTTTTTCGCAGAGATCAGCATAATTTATGGGAGAAAATCCCCTGGTACCTTTCAGTAATAAACCCACTTTCGGAACAGGCATGGCGATAATTTCAATTTCAGGCGAAACTAAATATTTTGACAAAGAATCGTTCACATCCAGATTTTCAAATTGAATACCGGGTTTGATGATGAAATACTTTTTGATCTTGAACGAAGACCATGATTTTAACTGTAAATAATTTTGGGTATTAATCGTTTCATTCGTTACTTGATTCAGTTTTTGATATTCATATAAACCTCGAATAAAAATAGGAATTGAGCGATATTTCGTTTGATATAAGGAAACAAGTCCAATGGTTCGCTGTTCTAATTTTGAATTGTAATCATTACCATCATCATCTTTGCAATTGTTTTGTTGAAAATATACGGAAAGATCGGCAGATTGTTCTGCTGTTAAAGACCAAAGCGCATCAATTTTAGCTTTCCCTCCACTTTTGTTCCGATGCAAATCAGCAACCGGGGCGCCATAAAGCCCATAATCAGATAATCGATAATCTCCCTGGCTTGAAATAACAAAATTCGGTGACAGTCGTATTCCAAACTGTCCGTTGATTAAGCCTTGATAATGTTGACTATTATCGTATTGACCATCACTTCGGTCATACTTGCCAAAAACACTATAATTATAATTTTCCGTTTCCCTCCACTGACCGGCTTCAATATTAAACTGCTGGAATCTTCCCGCGTCAAGCTGTACTACGGTTCGGGAATCGATACCCTTTTTCTGGTATTCGAAGTAGCCTTTCTGATTTTCAAATTTTAGATTTTCCGTCAACGGTTGGTAATCACTGATTGGAGCGACCAGTTTGGCATCGTCATAAGACCTGTCCAATTTATCTCCAGATTTTCGCACTGATCGATCAGTGCCATAAATGAGGACATCTGGCAATTCTAATTTTGGTTTTTCATCTTTTGGCTGAAGCTTTTCAACAGACTTTTTAGTTGTATCAGGAGGTGTCTTTTTAGTGGTTTGAGCAAGGACCGAACGATTGCTCAATAATAGAGAACAGGCGAAAATAACACTTATGATCAGATAAATTTCTATTTTCTTCATTTATCTCCCGGCAATTTCTTGTAATTTACGTTGCGCTTTTTGTTGATATTCGTTGTCTCGATACTGCTCAATGATGGCACGATAAAGCAACCGCGCTTCGCCGAATCGCTGCTGTTTTTCATTTGCCAGCGCTGCCTGGTAAATCCCTCGAACGATCCATTTTTCAATCCCCGGAAACAGGTATTTCACTTTGAGATATTCAATCGCAGCTTTGGAATAATCACCCTGGCTAAAGTAAGTCTCACCGATCCAATATTGAGCTTCAGCGGATAAATCCGTGATATGATAGTCAACAACGGATTGCAATTCTTTAACTGCCCGTTCATACTGGGCTTTAGTTAAATAAATTTTTCCCAGCTCCAGTTGCGCTCGATGGGCGATCTCGGAATCAGCATACTGGTCGATTACGTTTTGAAAGGTCGTTTGGGCAGCCCTGCTCCGATCTGATAAAGTGTAACAACGTCCGATTTCTAACATCGCCCTCCCGGCCGCATCCGTGCCTGAATAACCATCCAGCATCTCTTGATAGTTCTCGATCGCTTTTTCATAATCACTATTGTTCTGATGTATCTCCCCGATTTTAAGATAGGCTTCTTGCGAAAAACTATTTTGAGGAAAATTAGTCACCTGTCTTATGTAGGCATCCCGGGCTTGAACCGGATCTTCCATTTTCAAATAACATTCCCCGATCCAATACCAGGCGGATTGAGCTGGCTCTTTATCGGGATAATCGCGAAACAGCGCCTGGTATTGTTCAATTGCCTGATCGTAATTTTTCAAATTTAACAACAGCTCGGCTTTACGATTTTGAAGGTCGGCAGCTAATTTTGACCCGGGATATTTTTGAATATATTCATCCGCAAAGCCCAGGGCGTCTTCAGCCTGTCCTTTTTGCAGGAGTGACCATTGAATGCCGCTGACCGCATCATCGATTAAATCGTTATTGGAGAAATTATCAATTACCACATTATATTGTTTAATGGCGTTGTCATAGCGACCAAGATTATAATAACAGTCTGCCTGGGCGTAGACCGCATCATCTATAAATTGACTTGCTGGAAATTGGTCAATAACATTTTGAAATTGCATGATAGCCTGGTCGTATTGACCGGCTTGAAAATATGATTTGCCGATCATAAATTGTGCTTCCGGCGTCCATCGGCTGGTTGAATATAATTCGATCACCTTTTGAAACTCCAGGGCACTGGAACGATAATCATTCTGGCGAAAATAACACTGCCCAATCTGAAACTGGGCTTCGGCCCGTGTATCAACCGGGATGTCGAATATTTGTACCCGGCGATAACTATCCATTGCTTTTTCATATTGTTTCAAATTGAAGCAGGAATCTCCCTTTCGCAGCGCTGCGTCTCCTTTGATAGAAATGTCTGACGATGATCGCTCTGCTCGCTCAAAGTTGGTGGCAGCTTCGGCAAAGTTATTCATCTTCAAATTACACCAGCCCAGACCATAATAACATTCTGCTAATTTGCTGGATTTGGGAAAATTGTTGATCACAATCCGATAGGTATTCCCTGCCTCGGTAAATTTATCCAGATGAAACAAAGCCTCAGCTTTCCAGAATATGGCGAGATCGACAATTTCATGCTTCGGGTAATTTTTCAGCAATTTATCGAACTGACTGATCGCAGTCGTATATTTGCCTTCCTGAATTAAACACCAGCCATATTTTTGAAGCGTCATGGGAATAACGTTGGAGCCAGGGTATTTTCCCAGTACAAATTCATAAGCTTGTTGAGCCTGGCGAAAATCATCTCCCACACGAGAACATTCACCGATCATAAATCCTGCTTCCGCGGCAAATTTGCTTTTTGGATAGAGATTGATAATTTTTATAAAAGATAGCCGCGCTTGCTGGAATTTGTCATCTTTAAAATCAATTGATCCAATTTCATAATAGGCTTCAGGAACTTTTTCATTGTTGGGGTATTTCTCAATTAAATAAACAAAAGTTTCACGAGCCTTTAAGAACTGGCTCAGAAAGCTGTAGCAACGTCCTTTTTGATATATAGTGCTGGCAGTAAGTGGACTATCAGAATAATTTTGCAGCAGCTCATCAAAAGCTGAAATTGCCTGGTTATATTTTTCCTGTTTGATGTATGCCCAACCGATACCATAATGACAATCATCAATTAAATCTGGGGCAGTTTTTTTTGTGATAAGATTTTGATACTGACTGATTGCCTCCGCATATTGATCCAGGTTAAAATATGCTTCTGCAATCAGAAATTCAGCGCGTCCACTGTATTTATCAGTGGGGTATTTCTCTAAAGCACTGGATAGTAGTTTAATGGCGAACTCATATTCTCGATTGCTCATGGCTGAGAAGCCGATGCGGTATATTGCGATGGCATATAGCTTGCTTTTCGGATAATTTTGAATTAATCTTTTGTATGCAGCCATCGCCTGTGTATGATCTTTAGCTGATTCATAAATAAAACCGATGGAATATAATGCATAATCTGCTAATCCACCGTTTGGATATCGATTTATAACTTCGTTATAATGTCGCAATGCTTCACTTTTTTGTCCCAATCGAAATTCCGATTCCGCCAGCCAATAATACGCATCATCAAGCAGTTCACCGTTGCTATAAGCCTGGATAAATTTGCTCAAAACTTGCTTAGCCCGGGCAAATTGGTTCAAGTGAAAATAGCCTTCCCCAATCCGAATCATGGATTGTTGACGATATTGAATCACCGGTCCGGAAGCTAACAGGTTCTGATATTGATTAATGGCTTTTGCATAATCTGCCGTATGAAAATATGACTCTGCCAACATGAAAGAGGCAGTCAGCGCATACCCGCTATTGGGATATTGGGAAAGGAAATCAGACAACTGAACAATTGCCATTTTATACAATCCATCTTGATAGATTCCCCGGGCAGTAGTAAAAGCGCGCTCCTCTGATGTTTGACTGATTTGACCAGAAGACAATGCTGCGTTTAATAAAATGATTGCAATTCCAAAGATGATAGTTTTTTTGCTTTTCATGATCCAGATCAACCGAATTATTAACCTTGTTGTTAAATTAAATTTTCAAAATTTGAATTAAGTTTTATATATTGAGTGGTGAGTAATGAGTTGTCAAAGTAGTTTCATATCCTACCACTCACTACTCACCAATCACTACTAACCTATTTAACGATCTTAAACGGAAAAATATTCATTTTATTACCCGGTTGGTCTCTACTAAAAATGAATATCACTCACGATAACTTTCAACGCCTTCGGAAGCATGGTTACCGATATTTGATTTTTGCCTTCAAAGACTTCTCCATCGAGGGTATAGGGAGCCGGGAATTCTCGATGTATTTCAAATTTTGTCGCTCGATATAT
>CBFDBN010000317.1:0-5182 GCA_965603055.1 uncultured bacterium
CATTAATTCCTCTAAATTCCAAATAACCTTCTCCGCCTGGTTTCATATTTCCAGGTACTTACTTTAGGTGCTTTGTTGATTTTTGTTACCTTTTTTTTCGACTGATAATCGAATAAACAGGAGAGAATTGCCATGGATTCTAAATCGCTTTCTGAAGCAATGTTTAAGCTGGACAATTGCTCCTTTTGTTCCTCAATAAAATGGGTCGAAATATTCCCAGCAATAAAATCAGGATGATTCATCACCTGTTTGTGGAATGCAATGACAGTCTGGACGCCAGAAATCACATATTCATCCAATGCCCGTTTCATCCGCTCAATGGCTTCGCTGCGATCCCTGCCCCAGGTGATCAATTTTGAGATCATTGGATCGTAATACATTGAAACCGAATCTCCTTTTGCCAGCCCTGAATCGACACGAATACCAATGCCATTTGGTTCCCGATAGCTTTGAATTTTGCCGATTGAAGGCAGAAAATTATTTTCTGGGTCTTCGGCATAGATGCGACATTCGATGGCAGCGCCACGCCACTGAACATCATTCTGGCTGAAACTGAGTGGCGCACCTGCCGAAATTCGGATTTGTTCTTTTGCCAGATCAATGCCTGTGACCATTTCGGTGACAGGGTGCTCCACCTGCAAACGAGTATTCACTTCAAGAAAATAGAATTTTTTATCCTGATCGACCAAAAATTCAACAGTGCCAGCATTAATATAATTTGCCGCTCTGGCAGCCTTAACTGCTGTTTCTCCCATTTGCTGCCTCATTTTGGGATCAACGATAGGGGAGGGGGATTCCTCAATCACTTTTTGATGGCGACGTTGGATGGAACATTCCCGCTCGCCGAGATGGACAATATTTTCATGCTGATCAGCCATAATCTGAAATTCAATATGACGTGGTTTTTCAAGATATTTTTCAATATATATTCGATCATCGCCAAATGCAGATTTGGCTTCAGAGCGTGCCATTTTGAACAGTTGACTCATCTCCTCAGAATTTCGCACAACCCGCATCCCTTTTCCACCGCCGCCAGCGGCTGCTTTCAATAGAATTGGATAGCCAATTTCATTGGCGATTTTTTTAGCGTCGGCGACCGATGAAATCGCCTGTTTTATGCCAGGAACAATAGGCACGCCTGCTTTGATCATCGTCTCCCTGGCAGCCATTTTATCGCCCAACAACTGAATTGTCTTTGGCTCGGGCCCAATAAAGATCAAGCCATTGTCTTTGACCAGTTGGGCGAATTCTGGATTTTCTGCCAGAAAGCCATAGCCAGGGTGGATGGCATCGGATTTTGATGCTTTAGCTACTTCAATGATCTTTTCCTTTACGAGATAGCTTTCAATCGCAGGCGCAGCACCCAATAGATAAGCTTCATCAGCGTAACGAACATGCTGGGCAGTTTGGTCTACTTCAGAATAGACAGCAACAGTAGCAATGCCCATCTCCCGACAGGCACGCATGATGCGGATGGCGATTTCGCCTCGGTTGGCGATCAGGATTTTCTTGAACATTGAAATGAGCCCAGGTTTATTATTTGAGAAGCTGTGTTATTGCAATAAATGTACTAATTAGTATCCCCGATTGAATAACTAAAAGCCCTATTACCCATTTAATTATGCTTGATTTTGTTTCGGCAATATCTTTTTTTACTTCAGCGATTTTGACATCAATATCTTTTCTAACCTCAGCAATTTTGACAGCAAGATCTTTTTTAACCTCAACGATCTGGATTTCAAGATCATTTTTAAATTCAACGATCTTGATTTCCAAATCTTTTTTAACTTCGGCGATCTTAACTTCAAGATCTCTTTTAACCTCGGCAATTTTAAGTTCAATTTCTTTGATGTCTCGTTTAGATGCCATACCGTCCAAGCGATGAGCTTCGACCTGTTTTAAAGCATCTAATAATGCTTTAACCTGTACCTCTGCTTGTTCATTCGTGAAACCGACATTAGTCATCTCTTTGACATAAGCAAGAGTATCAAATGCTATAGCTGGCATGATTTTTACCCTTTCTTTCATTAATGTTTGTTTGCGTTAATTCTATTTTTGTGTTTTTCAATTCTAAATTCTAAAATCAAAGCGGAATATTCCCATGCTTCTTCCTGGGATTGGTATCACTTTTTGTTTCCAGCATCTGCAACGCTCGAATCAACCTGGGACGAGTATATTTTGGCTCAATCACATCGTCGATATAGCCCCGCTCGGCAGCTTTATATGGGTTGGCGAATTCGTTGATAAATTGATTCAACTTGTCTTCTAAGGCTTTGTCATGATCTGGGGTTGCTTCGATTTCCTTTTTGAAAATAATTTCAACAGCTCCTTTGGGTCCCATCACAGCTAATTCTGCCGAGGGCCAGGCAATATTGTAATCGCCTCGAATATGTTTACTGCTCATCACATCATAAGCGCCGCCGTAGGCTTTACGAGTAATGACAGTAAGTTTTGGAACAGTGGCTTCGCAAAAAGCATAAAGCAATTTTGCCCCATGCTTGATGATACCACCGAATTCCTGTGCTGTTCCTGGCAAAAATCCTGGTACATCTTCAAAAGTCACCAGCGGAATATTGAAGCAATCACAGAACCGCACGAATCTGCCCGCTTTGCACGCAGAATCGATGTCAAGCACGCCAGCCAGCACAGCAGGCTGATTGCCCACAATCCCGACGGGATGGCCCCCCAATCGAGCAAAACCGATAATGATATTTTGTGCCCAATCCTTGTGAATCTCAAAAAAATCGCCGTCATCGACTACCCGCTTGATGATCTCTTTCATATCGTAGGGCTTATTGGGATTATCGGGCACCAGCGTATTCAATTCTTCATCAAGCCGATCAATCGGATCAGTCGGCTCAAGATAGGGGGGATCATCGATATTGTTCAAGGGAATAAAGCTCAACAATTTTCTAACACAATTGAAGGCATCGATCTCATTCTCGCAGGCAAAATGAGAGACTCCGCTTTTGGAGCTATGGGTGATGGCGCCTCCCAACTCCTCAAAAGTAACTTCTTCATGAGTGACCGTTTTGACGACATTGGGTCCCGTGACGAACATATAGCTGGTGTTTTGAACCATAAAAATAAAATCAGTGATTGCTGGGGAATAAACTGCTCCGCCGGCACAGGGACCCGCAACGACACTAATTTGAGGGATCACTCCAGAGCAAAGCGTATTTCGTAAGAAAATTTCAGCATATCCGCCAAGACTATCAACCCCTTCTTGAATGCGGGCACCGCCAGAGTCATTAATGCCGATGACTGGCGCACCCACTTTTAAAGCCAGATCCATGATTTTGCAGATTTTATTGGCATACATTTCAGAGAGCGAGCCGCCAAAGATGGTAAAATCCTGGGAGAAAACAAAGACGAGACGACCATCTATCGTACCATAACCTGTAACAACACCATCGCCGAGATAACTTTCTTTATCCAGTCCAAAATCAGTGCAGCGATGGCGGACGAACATATCCATTTCTTCGAAACTGCCCTCATCTAACAACAGATCGATTCGTTCACGAGCGGTCAATTTGCCCTTTTTGTGCTGGGTTTCGATGCGTTTCTGTCCGCCGCCCAGTTGGGCTTCCTGTTTGAGTTTGTAGAGTTTTTCGAGTTTGGGGTCAAGAGTCATAATTTTTATTTTAGATTTTAGATTTAAAAAACCAAAAAGATCGATTAGCTTAATGTTTACTGTCAAATTTCAGATTTACTTTATTTGTTCTTCTTTAGCATATTCTAATCCCGTCTTTAATAATTTTGTTGTAGAAAAGCGTGTTATATTTTCGGTTTTTTTTCCAGACCTCCACATCTTTTATAATAGGTGAAATTATCACATCCCTTTCTAAAGAATAATCGGAGGAAAGAGAACTTATTTCATTTCTGACCAAGGCATCAAATTCTCTTACGATGAATAATAAATCGATATCGGACTCAGGAGTCTGTTCATTGCGAGAGTATAATCCAAATAGATAACCTTCGACAAGATTATCTTTTAAAATTGTCTGTGTATCTCGAATAAAATCTTTTGCTATTTCGCTTATTTGAGATTTCATTTAATCTCCACCAAATTTTTGATGAATATAATCCACAATCTCCTTTGTCGTAGCGCCTGGCGTAAACAGTCGATCAACGCCAGCTTGTGCCAGTTTTTCAATATCTTCATCAGGAATAATACCTCCCCCGAATACAGTGATGCTCTCAGCCTCTTGTTCTTTCAATAAATTAACCACAGCAGGAAACAGGGTCATGTGAGCGCCAGAAAGAATACTCATCCCAATTCCATCAACATCTTCTTGAATAGCGGCTGCAACGATCTGTTCAGGAGTTTGTCTTAGACCGGTGTAGATTACTTCAATTCCAGCATCACGCAAGGCTGCTGCAATCACTTTTATGCCTCGATCATGTCCATCCAGTCCTGGTTTGGCTAATAAAATTCGTATCTTTCGTTTCATTGTTACCTCTTGTATTGGTAGCTAATATTTTTTTGTTAGATTGAAAGTTAACAATTGTCAATTTTCAATTCTCAATTGACAATTGGTTTAAGCATTAAAAGAACGGCGGCTCCTGGTATTCCCCAAAAACTTCTCGCAAGACATCCACAATTTCCCCCTCGGTTGTATAACAACGCACACAATCGAGAATGGCTGGAACTGTATTTTCATTTCCCTGTGCAACTTTTCTAAGATTTTCCAGGGAACGTTTGACTTTATCATTATCCCGATTCTCTTTTAGTTTATTGATGGCGGCGCATTGATTTTTTTCCACCATCGGATCGATGTAGAGAATCGGAATTTTGATCTCTTCATCATCTTCAACAAAATCATTAATGCCGATCACAATTCGATCCTTTGCCTCGATCTCTTTTTGATAGCGATAGGCTGATCGGGCAATCTCCTGTTGAAAATAGCCCTGCTCGATGCATTTTAGTACGCCGCCACGACGATCTATCTCGTCAAAATATTTTTCAGCCTGATCTTCAATTTTATTGGTCATAGATTCAACAAAATATGATCCAGCCAGTGGATCGATGGTATTGGCAACGCCTGTTTCATGAGCAATGAGTTGTTGGGTTCTCAAAGCTATTTTGACAGCGTGATCAGATGGAAGCGCTAAAGTCTCGTCCATTGAATTGGTGTGGAGACTTTGCGTTCCGCCGAGTACGCCAGCCAATGCTTGAAAT
>CBFDBN010000318.1:0-5168 GCA_965603055.1 uncultured bacterium
TTGATCCTCGATTGGGGGAAATTTCAAAAAGATCAGGTTGTTTATGATCTATATTCGGGTACCGGTGGAATTGCAATCTATATTGCCGACCGAGTGGAAAAAGTTGTCGGGTTCGAGCTGATTCCACAATCAATTGAGGATGCGAAAGTAAATTGTCAAATTAATTCCATTGGAAATTGCCAGTTCATTGCGGGAGATTTGAAGGATAATTTAGCTGAACCAGGTGATATAGTCAAACGTTATGGACAGCCTGGTACCGTTATTATTGATCCTCCCCGGTCAGGTTTGCATCCCAAACTGCCGGATAGAATTCTCCAATTGATGCCTGACAGGATCATCTATGTCTCATGTAATCCTGCCACCCTTGCCAGGGATTTAAATATGCTGTGCCGGGAGCAATTTAAAATAATTTCAGTGCAGCCAGTAGATATGTTCCCCCATACGGCGCATTGTGAGGTGGTGGTTTTTCTGGAGAGAATTATACTGGATGTTTGATGCTGGATACTGGATACTCGATCCTGGATAGTGGTTTCTGGTTTCTTGATACTAAATTTTAGATTTTGGATAATAAGTTTTTCCCAATCAATCAAGCACCTATTATCGAACATCCAGCATCCAGCATCCAGTATTATCCCGCTACATTCAACGCCGCTCTCTTTTCATCTTTTTTTTCAAACACTAATTCAAAAGCATCCCCCATTTTATCCAGAAAATGGAACGTCATTTCATTTCTGATTTGGTCGGGAATTTCCACCAGGTCTTTTTCGTTTTTCTTTGGCAGCAGAACCGTTTTTATGCCGGCTCGATGGGCTGCCAGCATTTTTTCTTTAATACCACCGACCGGCAAAACAAGTCCTCTCAGCGTTATTTCCCCAGTCATTGCAATGTCACTTCTCACCATCTGGTTAGTAAGCAGGGAAAGCAAAGCTGTGTATAGTGTAATTCCAGCCGAGGGTCCATCTTTGGGGATCGCACCGGCCGGGACATGAATATGGATGTCATAGTTTTTATGAAAATTGTCTTCAATACCCAGCTCCTCAGCCTTTGCCCGAATATAAGACATCGCTGCTTGTGCAGATTCTTTCATTACATCACCCAGTTGACCGGTGAGTTTCAGCCCCCCCTTGCCTTTCATTTTTGAGGCTTCTATAAACAAGATGTCACCGCCGACTGGCGTCCAGGCTAACCCGATAGCGATGCCGGTTTCATTAATCCGTTCTGCCGTTTCAGGAAAGAATTTCTTGGGACCCAAATACTCATTAACTTCTTTTTCTTTAATGGTTTTGGTTGGCACTTTAGAAATATCTTTTACCATCGCGACATCTTTCGCTACACCGCGACAAATCGCAGCGATCTGTCGTTCAAGATTACGTACGCCAGCTTCCCTTGTATAAGAGTTGATCATTAATTTTACCGCTTTTTCAGTAAAATAAATCAGTTTATCATTCAAACCATGTTCTTTTACTTGTTTGGGTATTAAAAAATCAAAGGCAATATGAACTTTATCCTCTTCCACATAACTGGGAATTTCAATAATTTCCATTCGATCTTTTAATGCTGGCAAGATGGGTTCTGACATATTGGCAGTAGCAATAAACATGACTTTGGAGAGATCAAAAGCCACTTCCAGGTAATGATCGCTAAATGAGAAATTTTGTTCAGGGTCTAAAACCTCCAAAAGCGCTGAAGAAGGATCACCGCGAAAATCATGCCCCACTTTATCAATTTCATCCAGCATGAAAACTGGATTATTTGAACCGGTTTTTTTAATTCCCTGGATAATTCTGCCGGGAAGCGCGCCGATGTAAGTTCTTCGGTGCCCCCGAATCTCAGCTTCGTCTCGAATACCACCGAGAGACATTCGGATAAATTTTCGACCGATCGCCTCTGCTATTGAACGACCTAATGAAGTTTTGCCCACGCCGGGGGGACCAACAAAACAGAGTATTGGTCCCTTCATATCATGTTTTAATTTTCTAACCGCAAGATACTCCACAATTCGCTTTTTAACTTTTTCCAAATTATAGTGATCGGCATCTAATTTTTGCTGAACCGATTTAATATCCAAATTGTCCTTTGTTGATTTACTCCATGGGATTTCAATAAGCCAATCCAGGTAAGTCCGTGCGACCGTATATTCAGCAGAAGATGGGTGCATTTGTGCCAGCCGCTCAAGCTCTTTTTCGGCGACCTTCCGGGCTTCTTTAGGCATTTTTGCCTTTTTTATTTTTTGTTTTAGCTCCTTAATTTCTGAAGTATCAGCATCTTCGCCCAATTCTTTCTGTATCACTTTCATCTGCTCACGCAGATACATTTCCCGTTGGGTTTTACCAATTTTACTCTGAATATCCGATTGAATTTTTTCTCCCAGTTCCAGGGTCTGTAATTTCTTATTGATCATGACATTAGTTTTGGTCAGACGCTGTTTGATGTCAATCGTGCTGAGTATATCCTGCTTTTCTTCAATCGAAATGTTAGAAAATGCAATCGTCATGTCCGCGAGGGTGCCTGGATCTTTGATATTCGAGACCATGACTAGTTGTTCATAAGTAATTTCATTCGATAGATCGACAACTCGTTTAAAAATATTTCTTAAATTAGCCGACAGAGCTTCAATCTCAGCTTGTTCCTTTTCATTTGATTTATCTCTTAATGGCTCGAAAATCGCTTTGTAATAAGGAGATTCTTGTGTAAAAGTGATTAATTTAATCCGAAATGCGCCCTGAATCAGGATGGTTTTACTGCCATCTGGCATATCGATGGTTCTCATGATCCTTGCCGCGGTACCTATATGGAAAAGCTCCTCAGTTGTGGGATCCTCAATAGCAGACTCTTTCTGACTTAAAATGGCTATTAAATTGTCTTCTTTGCCTGTTTCTGCAATAAGCTTCAAAGACTTATCACGAGCAACTGTGATGGGCAACAGTTGTTGAGGAAATAATACTTCGTTACGTAGCGGAATTATGGGTAAAACACTTGGAATTCTGGTCGAGAATTCTTTTTTATATTCACTCATACCTGGTTTCCTTATATATTAATCAAACATTAAATGTTGTTCTTAGCACTACTTAGTCAGATTAGGTCACAAATACTTAAATTTATCGCAAGCGGGAGTGCAATCCTTTTATGGACTGCTTGCTCCGCTTGTTCTTCAAATCTGACTAAGTAGTATTAGAGTATGACAACAAATGGCAAATTATATGCCAGTCAATATTGTAATGGCTTAAATCTATATAACACAATTTATTAACCCTTTTTCAGCAAATCAAAATCTTTTTCCCCTTTTTTAAATTTGCTGTCATATTGAAATATTTTTGTCAGAATGTCAGTGAATAAATGGCAGGATAAAGTGAGTGGTTAGTTAGGAGTAATCATGGTTCAAACATATTTGCTTCTTCCCTGTGGGGTGGAGGTGATGCTTCGATGGATATTTTATCATAATTGTAATTTTTTGACTTGATCCAGATTAAATTTTTTTGTACATTAAAATAATCTTTAAATTTACTCGACACGTTTGTTCAGTAATTACAAAATGTCACATCAAGCGATAGGAGTTCAGATGAATAAAGCAAAATTTACAGAAAACATTCTTGAATTAGTTCGAAGAACCTCGGCTTTTCTTCCAGTGGATGTAGAACAGGTGCTTGACGTCAAAAAGAAATTAGAGCAACCCGGTTCAAAAGCTGATTTCGCACTTGACCTGGTGATGCAAAATATTGGATTAGCGAAACGTCTTTCCCGGCCGATTTGCCAGGACACCGGTCTGTTAAATTTTTATGTGAAATGCCCGATTGGATTTGATCAAATCACTTTGCAGCAAGCTATAGAAGATGCGGTTGTTGAAGCGACGAAAAAAGGATACCTGCGGCAAAATTCAGTCGATAGCTTAACTGGCAAAAACTCCGGCACAAATCTTGGACCCGGGAGTCCAGCTTTTAAATTCGTTCAGACTAATGACAACAACCTGGATATTCGTTTAATTCAAAAAGGTGGTGGTTGTGAAAATATGAGTACTCAATATAAGCTTCCTGGCGAATTTGATGGCAAGAAATTTGGACGTGATCTGGAGGGCGTTCGAGCCTGTATTTTAGATGCGGTTTACCAGGCACAGGGGAAGGGTTGCAGTCCTGGCTTTTTAGGTGTTTGTATTGGAGGCGATCGTGCCGGCGGTTATGACTGGGCAAAGTATCAATTGTTGCGCCAGGTCGACGACATCAATCCAATTGCTGAATTGGCTCAATTAGAGGAAACAATTATGAAGGAAGCCAATGAGCTGCAAATTGGTCCTATGGGATTTGGCGGCAAATTGACCATTGGCTGCTGCAAAATTGGTCTGCGAAATCGGCTGCCGGCCTGCTTCTTTGTTTCCATCGCTTATATGTGCTGGGCATATCGCCGACGCGGATTTGTTTTGAACCAGGATGGCGATGTGGTTAAATGGCTCTACCAGGCTGCTGATGAATTTGATAGACCAGTCGACTTTCCCGATACTTTTGAAATTCCATCTACTGGTGTCAGAATTCTCAACACGCCGATTAGTGAGCAAGAGATTCGTTCACTTAAAGTCGGGGATACCGTGATCATCAATGGGACGATCTTCACCGGGCGCGATGCTGTCCATAAATACCTGCATGACGGTGGTGAGTTGAATCCGATCAAAAACGGGATTATTTATCACTGCGGACCAGTAATTTTGAAAGAGAAAGATGAGTACAAAACAATGGCTGCTGGACCGACTACCTCCATTCGAGAGGAACCCTACCAGGGCGATATTATTAATAAATTCGGTATAAAAGCAGTGATCGGAAAAGGGGGTATGGGCGCAAAAACGCTTGATGCCTGTCAAAAATATGGCGCGGTATATCTCCATGCCATTGGAGGCGCTGCCCAAATCTACGCCCAATGCGTTAAAAAAATCCCCAACGTTTATTTAGAACAGTTTGGCAGCCCCGAAGCGGTCTGGGAGATGCAGGTCGAAGGATTCCCGGCCGTCGTGACAATGGATTCGCATGGAAATTCGCTGCATAAGGAGGTGCTCGATTTGTCTCGAAATAAGTTGGAACGGATGTTGTGATTGGTGAATGGTTAGTAGTGAGTGGTTAGTAGTGATTGGTAATTAGTGTCTGTCCGAAAACGTAACATAAGCTTCCAGCTTGTGAGAAAAACCA
>CBFDBN010000319.1:0-5161 GCA_965603055.1 uncultured bacterium
TAAGTATAAGTGATTTAATTAATGGCCGAACGGTTGAATGGGAAAGAATAGAATTCAAAGAAGGCTGGAATCCGGTAGGTATTATCCATAATTATAAAAGCGTTAAAAGATAACGGTCCACCAAAAGGACGTTTACAGTAACTAATCCAGCTTATCGAGTAAAGCTTATCCATAAACCGCTGAAACCTTTGCGGTGAACCCAGTGAAACGATTTCACCCACAAACTTCAGTTCGCCATTTTTATATGCCTTGTTCAGATAATGCAAAAACTTCTTTTTGA
Source organism: uncultured bacterium (assembly GCA_965603055.1). Classification (GTDB taxonomy): domain Bacteria; phylum Zhuqueibacterota; class Zhuqueibacteria; order Thermofontimicrobiales; family Thermofontimicrobiaceae; genus CBFDBN01. The sequence goes on from CBFDBN010000319.1 coordinate 281, forward strand.
ATAAATCTGACAGCACATTCACATGAATAAAAAAAGGCTTGTCAGGTTTCGCCTTGCGGGGAAAAATCCATCGCCGACCATCCCGCGACAATCCGCCACCGGGTACAATACAATGTACATGGGGATGGTCCATTAGATTCTGACCCCAGGTGTGCAAAATCGCAATAAATCCGATTTCAGCACCGATATGCTGGGGATCGCGACCCAAATCCAACAACGTTTCCGAAGCCGCTTTGAACAGAATATCATAGACCACCTGTTGATTCACTAACGCCAATCGATTGAGGCTGTCTGGTATCGTAAACACCACATGAAAATAGGTGACAGGTAATAATTCCTTCTTTCGTGCCAATAGCCATCTCTCCCGTGCCAATCCCTGGCATTTGGGACAGTGACGGTTACGACATTTTTATTTACGGATCAACCCTCTCTATTGCTTTATTTTTCCTATAATGGGTCAGGAGTTCTGATACTACTGAAATAAAAACTTATAAGATCATTTCAATAATACGCCCTTTTTAATCTGAACAAAATCTCCCGCCTGCATTTTAATAAAATATGTTCCTGATGGATAAAAAGTACCATCCCAAACAACAGTGTGATAACCTGCCTCTTTCCTGCTTTTCAAAATCGTTGTCACTAATTCCCCTCTTAAATTGAAAATGTCAATAGTCACTTCCGAAGGTCGGGGCAATCCAAAACTGATATTCGTCTGAGGATTGAAGGGATTAGGATAGTTTTGCTCAAGACAGAATTTTTCTGGAACAAGCTGATCTTTTTCATGAATTGATGATGGACCGATAACAGTAACTTTAACAATATTGCTATCCGATTCTCCTTCCAGATCAGTGACTTTAAACAGAACATCGGTTTCACCTGTCCAGTTTGGGGCTGAAAAAATTGCTGCGTGGTTGACAACATCTGCTCGAAGCCTGTTATCCAGGGGTTTCACCTTCCATGTCATATCTTCGGGCAAATTATCGGCATCATAAACACAGGTGTCGAGATTGATAATATACGGCTCATTATTTTTTAGATGGAATTCCGATAAATTAATAATTTGAGGTGGATCATTGATTGGAATGACAGTAATTACCACTTCTAAAGTATCTGAAATTTGCCCGTCTGATGCAATCACTACAAGCGAAGTATCTTTTGCTCCTTCGGCTGGTGTTCCATAAATTATCGAATCCGCAAAGGTGCACCAACCAGGATAATCTTGAAAAGCATAGCAAATTGCAAATCCTTCTGGATCGATGGCTCTGGCGTGATATTCGAAGCTTGAATCCTCATAAGCTGTTGCCATATTAGAAGAAATCCACTGCGGTGGACTATTAAAAAGCATCACATTTGCCCAGATATCGTATCCTGAAACACCGGTATGGTTATCCTGCCATACGTTATACACTTTATTATCACATAATGCTATATCAGGTAATTCTTGCAGCTCATCACTATTAATGTTTACCTGAAAATTTGTTCCAAATGCGGATCCATCGCTAAGGTATCGCTGGGCGTAAACATCATAATCGCCATTGCGATTATCATACCAACTGATTATGAAATTCCCTTTTTTATTCATGGAAATTGCCGGATAGTATTGCAATGCAGCACTTTCATCATTATTAACTTTGAAATTAATATCGATGGGAGTTCCATCGCAGTTATACCGCTGGGCAAAAATATCCGGGCTCGCATAACGACTATCTTGCCAGACTATAACAAAATTCCCACTGTCATCAGCAGCAATATCAGGAGCTTGCTGTCTGCGATAAGTTCCATCGTCGTTTACTGTAAAATTATTCCCAATAGGCCTTCCATCACTTGAAAATAACTGCGCGTAAATTTCTTTATTACTGTCTCCTGCTTCACACCATGTAATTATGAAATTTCCTTTTCCATCTATTGTTATAGCAGGATGTTCATGATCGGCATATTTTAGATAATCACTTACTTTGAAGGTTTGCTCTAACGGATTACCATCACTGGAAAAGCGTTGGGCATAAATATCCCTGACTCTATCCCCATAATAACAACAACTCCAGGTGATTATAAAATTCCCTTCTTTATCCATGGCTGCCGATGGATGTTCTTTTGAATGTCTTTGTTCCTCGTCATTGACTTTAAAATTGTCACCTATTTTTATACCACCTCTTGAAAAACGTTGCATATAAATATTTTTAAAACCATCACGACCATCCATCCAGGCAATAACACAATTGCCGGCACTATCTGCTGCTATTGATGGAGCACAATAATGATATACAATTCCTAAACTATCTGTTACTTTCAAATTGCTGCCAGGCGCTGAACCATCATTAAACAAATATTGTACATAAATACCATAATATTCGTCCCTTTTATCTATCCATGTAATCATAAAATTTCCAGAACAGTCGATGGCAATGGCTGGAAATTTCTGGTCGGAGTTTCCTTCATCATCATTGACTTGAAAATCTGGAATGCTGGGCTGTAAAACCAGAAAAGGATTCCGTGATAAAAAGGAAGATTGATTATTTGCTGCTATTAAAGCATCTGATTGTTCAAAAATATATTTTTTGTCCTGGTAAAATCCATTGAATGTGTTGTCTGCTTTTTTGGTTTTAACATAAGAAATTTCCTGCGCCTTTATTTCGATGATTCGAAATATACAAATACAGAAAAATGCAATCACAAAAATTAATCGTTTTTTCATGGCGAATCTCCTCTTTATTTTTGCTGATTTAAAAGCTGAGATATTCAATAAATATTTTAATTTCTCACTTTACAATACCAGCAGACCGATTAAAACGCTAAAAAAATTTAATCTTAATTGATGGATTAAAACAGAGAAAAGGATGAGTTGAAAAAGAAGAAAGAAAAAAACTTAGCAAAAGAAAATGAATTTTTGAGGATCTAATTTATATTACGTTATACCCAAGCTGCGACAATTTCTCCGCTACCAATTTTCGTTTATCCCCCTGAATCTCAATAACCTGACCTTTAACCGTCCCACCAGCGCTGCAAAATCGTTTGAGTTTTCGTGCCAGTTCGTTTAATGTATTCATATCATGCTGAAATCCCTGAATCACAGTCACCTGCTTGCCCTTGCGTCCTTTTGTCTGTAAAGAGATTTTGATTTGCTGTTTTTCGGGCGGTAAATTTATAACTTCTGGTTTTGAAGGTGATTTTTGTTCATCTTCAATCTGTATTTTTAGTTCCGGATCGGTAGAATAGACCAGTTGTGAGTTTTTATTTTTCATTCTTGTAAAATTCCCATAGCAGATTCAAAATGATATCGTTATCTGTCAGTTTAGCAATGTCGAAAATAAGCTTCTTAAATGAGAAGCGCCCCAATTACCTTATTGCCCCAATTACCACGCCAATCCAATCGCCGTTGTCAAAAACTCCATAAAAGGCCTGGTTTTCAGACAGACATTTGCATACCGATCGATAAAATCCACAGCACAGGCTTCTTGTTCAATAAACGATGTAAACACGTAAAGGTCCTTATGTTTTAACACCTCAATCAGTGGGTGATCGGGATCATAACCTCTCGGCGCTTTTTTAAGCATGTCTCCTTCCAATTTAAAAATGGCAGCAAACTTTTCATTTGCAAAAATCTGGTGCCAGCGATCGGGATGGGCAACGATAGTATCCCTGATTTTGCCCAGTGTTTCTGAATCAGGCTGCCAGACGCCAATGGCCGTGAAGACATTACCTGGCTCGAGATGCAGATAAAATCCTGCTGCATGAACATCCTTGCCGCTCTCGTGCCGAAACTGGATCCCTGCATGCGTTTTGTACGGGGTTTTATCAGGCGAAAAGCGAATATCCCGATGAATCCGAAACAACGATCCTCCAACCTTGCGGGGATCAGCTTGATAATGCAGGCTGACTTTTGCCAGGTGAACGGCAAAGTCGGTAATGAATTTAAGCAGCGGCTCTCGCACCACAGATTCGTATCGCTGTTTATTTTCAGCGAACCAGGCCTTGTCATTGTTCTGTTTCACCTCTTTTAAAAAAGCGAAAAGTGCTGGGCTGATATAGGGTGAAAAATTTTGATGATCTTTCATTGTTTACTTTCCTTTTTGGTTTTGTATTAGCCACGAAATTTCCAAAACAAGAAAACAAAATCACAAACCTGTCCGACCTTTGGCGGATAAATTTCAATTCCCAAGTTTCTAAATTTCAAACGGATTGGTTTATTGAAATTTTGGGATTGGACATTATTTGGAATTTGTTTTTTGTTGTTTGGAATTTCAGCTAAAACCGCTTCGTATACCCATGACAATACGGCTGATGCCCATTCTTCTGGTAATAGGATTGGTGATACTTTTCTGCCTCCCAGAATGTATCCGCCTTTGTCACCCTGGTGGCGACTTTGTAATCCTTTTCTTTCAAGATTTTAATGAGTTTTTCAGCGACCTTTTTCTGCTCATCATTAACATAAAAAAGTTCGGAACGATACTGGTTCCCCACATCGGGTCCCTGGCGATTGACCTGCGTGGGATCGTGAATTTCAAAAAAAAGTCGGGCTAAAGTTTCATAATTGGTCTGTGACGGATCGTACACAACTTCCATGGTCTCGGCATGACCGCTGTTTCCTGAGCAGACATTATGATAGGTTGGATTCTTCAAATGTCCGCCCATGTAACCGACCTGGGTCGAAATTACTCCTTTTTCTTTTTCAAAGAAATATTCGACACCCCAAAAACATCCGCCAGCGAAATAGGCTTTTTCAGTTATCTCTTTTGCCTTTTCATCGGCAGGAATAAAATTCATCGAGATCGAATTCACACAGTGACGGGTGTTTTTCGCTGTGAATCCTTCGCCCAGAAACACGTGTCCCAGATGACCGCCACATTTAGCACAGACAATTTCCGTCCGAATGCCATCAGC
>CBFDBN010000320.1:0-5160 GCA_965603055.1 uncultured bacterium
CACTATTTTAGACCGCTAATTTTAATAATTTCGCTAATCGTATTTTTTTTAAATTTTATAAAGAATCCCAATGTCAATTAACAAATTACTTAGTTACCCAATTCCCCAATCAACTAATTACCCAATATCCTTCTTCTTCACCACGCACATAGTCGGTACCAAACCACCGCCAGCGCTGACATTGATAATGGATTTATCTGACACTCGTGAGATCGTTCCGCCATATTTGCCCACAAACACAAATGGATTGATATTTACTTTTTTTAGCTTCATATTGACATTTTCTTTTATCTCGGGAAAAATCTCTTGGGGGATGTTAACATACTGTTGAACCACCCAATTTTCAGATGCAATATTGTCATCAATTACTTTATCCCAGGTCTTTTGATCTGTTTCCCTGCCAAGGAATACATCTTTTCCGCCATAAGAAGAAGCTGGTTTTAGGACTAAATTATCCTTATTATCTGAAACGAAATTGTGCAAATTAACAGTATAGCCATCATAAGTGGCTTTCATATCCGCCAAGATTTTTGTCCACGGAATCGCCTTTCGAATCACTTCGAGTTCTTCTCGATCGTAAATATCCTGAAACCGATCATCTGTCAACAGCGCCAATACCTTTTTATTACCAACAATAAATGACCTGAATGGATTACACATACATGCCAGCCCGTTCTTCACACCCTGTACGAAATTTTGGACTTCATCCAATTTTTGGATCAGCTCCCTGGTAATAACACGGCGATAAATCAGGTGGACCGGCTCACCACCCACAACCATGTAAGCCCCATCGATCTGGAATTTTTGCGGACTGGTAATCATCGTTGGAAAACCTTTTTCCTCAAAAAAATCTTTCAGCAGGGCAAACTCAGAAGCCGTTGAAACTTCTGCCCAGTCGACGATAGCAATGGTCGGCTTATCAGGAAATTGGGGATGAGAATTTCTGAATTCTTTGTAACAGGTCTTGAGTGAGTTAAGAAATCGCTCCTGTCGATTTATATACTCAATTTTCCACTGATCTAAAAATGGATAGCTATTCAGTATTTCCTTGAATCCATCTTCAAGCACATCCGAATAAGCTGTGCCAGCCGGGGAATCACAATTAAATTCCAAAAATTTCACCTCGTAATCGTTCATGAAGGCATCGAGACGGGCGATGACCAGCGGAATGCTGTAATTTGGCTCAATGAAAAATAGCTCATTTTCCGCATCGGTGAATTTCATGATCTGGCGCACCTGCTCGTTTTCTAAATACAATCTAATGAATTTATTCAAAGCGCTGCTGATTTTTTCAACCTTGTATTGAAGACGTTTACTCTGTTTCGGAGAAATGAAACTCGGTTTTAGCAGTGTCGGCATTGGTTCGCCTTTAAAAGTACATCGTTCCTTAACCAAATACTGGAGCAGATTTTGATATTGATCTGCTGCATCACTCCCATCTTTTGATAATTCAATTAAATACGATAAATTCAAATTTGCCATCTGATCAATCATTACGACCTCCTTCTTGTAAAACTCAGTTCAATCTATTATTTAAAGTTTTGAAAATAGAAATTTTATTTTTAAATATCAAGATTTTTTCTTGATATTATAAAAATTTGATTTTCTCAACGACAGGATGCTTGAGTATTACAAACAAAACTGGAAAATTGCGATTTTTGTTTTTTTAAATTCCTTTAAAATCTTATTGGGAAAATTTTTGATAATGATTAGAATTACAATGTTGTAAGCTGAATTTGAAAAATTGATTGAGACCAAATAATTTCCAACGGATAGAAAAATTCTATATCCTAATATCAGTTGGGGAATTAATTCGAAATATTATCTCATGGATGCTTTTTCAAAGTTGAAAAATCTCGGGTGGGCAGCCAAAAATGCTCTGGATAAATTTTCGAGCTGCTAACTGTATGAAATTTATAAAAAATATACACAAGCGATGGGGATCATCTATAAATATTTTTCAAAGCTCACGATGTATCGTTTTTCGTCAAAGCAGACTTTGAACTGATAGAACGAAATGATTCGACCAAGGAGATTGAAGCCGATTCCTAAGACATACCAAATCTTCCTCAGAAGGTACTGTGAAATAGACTTCTGCAAAATTAAGATTTTTGTGTCATTTCGAACGGAACGAAGTGGAGAGAGAAATCTGTATGTCTAATAATATCAATTGGCTAACCAGATTTCTCGCTCCGCTCGAAATGACAATCTATTTTATTTTGCAGATCTCTAACTGTGAAAATAAAAGGAGTCGTATCTGGATATTTCTTCCGCACATTGCGATCCAGTTCTTTTTCATTTTCGCCAACGGCAACGATCTCATTATCAATTACAGCAATAACCTTTTTCGCGTATTTCGTCACAAGCTCCTCGAAATGTTCGGACAGCCAGTTATCATATTTTTTTAAATCATTTTGTTTTTTTGGCAAGCTTTTAGTGCTTTTAATTGGTGCACTTTTAACTGACAACTGTAGTTCACTTTAGACACTTTAAACTTTTGTCACTTGCACTTTAGTGCGCTAGGCAATCGTCACTTCTTTCGTCAAATAAACGTCCTGAATGGTATTCAACAGCTTAACGCCATCCTTCATCGGTCGCTGGAAAGCCTTTCTGCCAGAGATCAAGCCCATGCCGCCAGCACGTTTATTAATAACAGCGGTTTTAGCAGCCTCAGCAAAATCGTTTTTGCCAGAGGGACCACCTGAATTGATCAATCCAATTCTGCCCATGTAACAGTTAGCCACCTGGTAGCGAGTTAGATCAATGGGATGATCCGAAGTCAGTTGTTCATAAACCAATTTGTGCGTCTTTCCGAAATTCAGCGCAATATAACCGCCGTTGTTTTCGGGCAGCTTCTGTTTGATGATATCGGCTTCAATCGTAACACCAAGATGGTTCGCCTGTCCGGTGAGATCAGCCGAGACATGATAATCTTTTTCTTTGGTTTTAAAAGCCGAATTTCGTAAATAACACCACAGCACCGTGACCATTCCCAATTCATGGGCTAATTGAAACGCTTCACTGATTTCAACAATCTGCCGCTTCGATTCTTCCGAGCCAAAATAAATGGTGGCTCCAATTGCCACAGCGCCCATATCAAACGCCTGCCTGACATCGGCAAACAAGATTTGATCGAAAGAGTTTGGATAACTGATAAATTCATTGTGATTGATCTTCACGATGAACGGAATTTTATGGGCGTATTTTCTGGCAACAACTCCCAAAACGCCCAGCGTAGAAGCGACTGCATTACACCCGCCTTCGATGGCTAATTTTACAATATTTTCAGGATCAAAATAGATTGGATTCGGGGCGAACGATGCGCCAGCCGAATGCTCAATTCCCTGGTCAACTGGTAAAATGGAAAGATAGCCCGTGCCAGCCAGTCTACCCGTATTAAAAATGAGCTGCATATTTCTCAGAACAGATATTGGACGATCGGTTGACATTAAAACTCGTTCCACAAAATCATGTCCCGGCAAATGCAAAGTCTCTTTATTAATTCCCTGGCATTCATGATTCAGTAAAAAGTTCGTTTCGTCTCCTAAATATTCTTGAATTTTGCTAATCATAACGGATAACTCCTATCATAAAATTTTATTTGTTCAAAATTAAGTGGGCAGAATATACAAAAAAAAATATCTTCATGCCAGAGAAAAATTTAAGAATTGCGGTGCCTTTATCCGCCGATTGGCTATATGTGTCAACTTAAGTGAAATCTTTTTAAAAAAAATAATTCAACCGCAGAGAATGCTGAGTTCGCAGAGGAAACGCAGAGTTTTTATTAATTGTTTCTATTGAAATATCACTGTTTTGAAATTAGAAGCAGCGATCTAAAAGTGATTTTTAGCTTTCTATTTCTCTGCGACACTCTGCGATCTCTGCGGTTATTCGGTCTTAGGTTGACGCCTATTGCCGACTGGCAGATCATGCATTGCATAAAGGCAATGCACTCCCGTTCCATTGCGTCTAATTATTATCTTCCAACAGGATAAGCTTCTTTTGCCGTAACGGTAAAAGACTCATAAAGATAGACTGGAATTGCGAGAAGATATAATGTCCACAGGATATAAATAATGAATCCTGCCATTCCAAAAGCAACATCCTGCGGCATGATGAAAGCGAATCCAACTCCCAAATAATAATGAGCATTGATAGCGATCGGTCTGGCAAAGATGGCAATAACCATTGCTGATAATACAGCTTTTCGTATCTCTTTTTTATTGATGTCACCGCCGGCACTATACCCAATGTAATAGGTGATAAATCCAAGAAGAAAAGCCAATATTATAATGATGATCGAAGCAGTCTTAAAAGAGCCGATTCTAAGCCAAAAAGCTGGAGGAACGGGCTGAAATATCGATTTGCCGGTTGAAGTCGGTGGTGCTTCTTTTTCTATTTGCTGTGTTGGTTTGCCATCAGGCTCGAATTGGGAAAATGAAATTGAAGCTGAGAGCATTAAAAACAGGATGAACAGCACATAAATGATTTTAAGTTTTTTTCGGACCATATCCTTTACTCCAATTAAAATAAATCTTGACTCTTTAATAAGCTTTTTGTAAATTTAGCCTTCAAAAAACGGAGAAATGAAAAAATGAATAAAAAAAATAACGAATCTATTCTGGAAAACGATGTCGTTTTAGTATACATTGAAAATAACCCAACTTTTTTTGCCCGCATTGAAAATATTACCACTGATGTTAAAAAAGGCTGGTGGCAGGTCAGGTTATTGATCCTTCAAATTCCTTTGATGGTTACCACCTGGATTCTTGACAATGAACAGATTCGTGGGGCTGATTTTACCATGGGAGGAACTCCTATTCGCATCGAAAAAGTTGTCGCCCCAAATATTCTGACTGAAACAACGAAATTTGAAAAACCGGAGAAAAAAGCCAAAACCAAAGCTGAATCCAAAAAACAAGCGACAATTATTTCGCTCAATCCCAATGAGAAAAATAACGCTAATTAATTTATGACGTTATGTTCTTTAGTACCTGAATCCTAAACTTCTTGCTTACTGGGCAAAAATTTTTGACCGCGAATTTCGCTAATTTTTCAAATTACGCGAATTAATAATTAGCGAAATTTATTTAATTCGCGGAATTAGCGGTTCAGGGTCTTTTTGGTGCTGATTCGCCCAGGATGGGAGTACATTCATTC
>CBFDBN010000321.1:0-5147 GCA_965603055.1 uncultured bacterium
GAAGATATTATTTGATAAATCCGGGGCTGCTGAGATTTCAGTTGTTCATACGGATGTAAAAAATGAACTAAAAAACGACCTGGATTTTAGATTAGATCAAAATTATCCCAATCCCTTTAATCCTTCAACTGAGATTACATATAGTCTTCCAATTAAAGCACATGTTAATTTGTCGATTTATAATATATTAGGTCAGAAAATTAAAACATTGGTAAATGACGTTCAGCAAGCCGGGATAAAAAATGTTAAATGGAACGGATTAGATGATAATGGCATGAATGTAGCTGCTGGGGTATATTTTTGTAAATTAGAAGCAAATGATTTTATTTCAGTCAGAAAAATGATGTTGTTACCCTAAGCTAACAGAAATCTGTTTTTTCTGGACAATCTCCTGCATTGTTTATAGGAGATTGTCCTATTATTATTTATGAGGGATTTTTTTGCAGGGCATAAGGTCAAAATATGGCTATTATCGGATTATAGCTGTTTTATTAGTTGCACTTCTCACCGCTTTTATTGCTATTGAATTGATTTTCAATGGTTCAAAGATTTCACCTGCCGGTCTCATCAAGATTGTACCTCATCCTCAAGAAATCGGTTTTAAAGGCGGTTTATATGATTTCACAATTGATTCCAATACTGTTATCGTCATTAAAGATAATCCTGATGTAAACGACGGAACTGCTTGCGAAGTATTGAATGCTGCTATCAATTCAAGAGGATTGCCAACATTAGATGTTATCAGAGTCAGTCACTTTGAACGCAAAGAAAATGGTATTATTATTGGAGATCTCAATAGTAACCATGGCTTGCTTGATAGTCTGGTAGCTTCCCGACAAATGCTTTCAACACCTCCTGATATGAAAGCTGAGGAATACCGACTTGATGTTGATTCCACCTTCATTGTTCTCGTGGGTAAAGACAAAGCCGCGGTTTTCTTTGGCGTTCAAACCATAATCCAGCTTTTCAAAAAAAGCAATCAATCTGGGCAATGCAAGGTTACGGCGGTAAAAATTAGAGATTTCCCTGATATGCCAATTCGCAGCACGTATTATGGGTTTCATCTTAAAAATTTAGATAATGATTCATTGCTGGAATGTGGCTATAATGATATTCTCAAATTTGCTAAGTATAAATTCAATATGATCGGATTGGATAATCATCATTATAGCCATTTAGAGATGGAAATTCCCGATGGAAGTGGGGAAAAATACTGGCAGCGTTTTGCTGAAATTTTTGAATTTTCAAGAAAATATCATCTCCAGCCCCGCGTTGGTGGATGGACTCGTTGGTTTGACAAAAAGCCGTCGGCATGGAATGACGATCTGACAATGCTTGAGGGTATACGCACCACTCAAACCATTACCATGACCGGAACACAACAGTATCCACTTAGAATTTCATCAGGTCACCTGGCTAAGAAAGTTATTTATGATTTTAAGACGGGCAAATCCTGGAGCAAAGAACCAGTTATTGTTACCGATGAATCGGGTCAAAATGTCTATGAGGAGGGTATCGATTATCAAATAGATTTCGGGTATTTTAATAATCCCTATTATGATAAAGTGATTTTTGAAGAGGGCGAACCGGCTGGTTTTCCGCTTAGAAGAGGAGAGAGTTTTGATGCACCAACACAGATCAGAAGGACACAGAACAGTCGCATTAAAGACGGTCAAAGAGTTGAAGTAAGTTTTAGTTACATTGGACCTGATCCCTGGTCGCTACATAAAATAAGATATTGCCGATCAGATCCACGTATACATATTGATGGTCCTGAAAATTTTATCTGGAGATGGTGTACTCAGCCTATTACTTATTTAGAAGCGAAAATTTTCAACCTGGAAATGGACGAAATCAGGGTATTGGGCTGGGATAAGCGATGCCGGGATTCTGGTAAATCAAGGAGCCAGATTTTTGCTGATGATATTAAATATTATTATGATACAATAAGAAAAAAAGCACCAGATGCCCAGATTTTTATGTGGTCAGATATGATCGACCCGAATCATAATGCCACTACTTATACAACTCAGGAGGTCGCTGATTTATTGATTGATTATGGAATGAACGATATTATTATGGTTCCGTGGAACCATAAATTTGCCGAGAAAAGTATTGAATTTTCAGTCAAAAAAGGTTTCCCGGTTATGGCATCTTCTCAGGCACGTGAAGGTAAAATTTCGCTTGCGCCGATGTGGGCAAAAATATTAAGGAAAAAATTTAAAAATATTGATAAATTATACGGCTTAATGCATGCACCATGGGAATACGATTATGCTACTGATGATGGATGGGAGCGATTGGAAACTGCTGCGGATCATGCCTGGTCGATTGCCCCTTATATTATTCATTTGCCCGTACAAAAAGCTCGTCAGGGAGAAGATATTGTAATTACGGCAGATTATGACGGAGATGAATATATATTTGATGGGCATCAAGTCCGAAAAGGTCCATTGCCATTAATTTCAGCCCATCTTTGCTTTCGCAAACATGGCAATTCAAAATTCCGGAGGATAAAAATGAGCAAGAATGAAAATCAATATTCTGCAAAAATCCCAGGCACAGTTGTTACACCTTTTGGTATTGAATACTTCATTGAAATGTCAGACAAATTTAACACCTCTTTTTCACCAAAATCAGCTCCTGAATTCTCATACAAAATACTAATCTCAGAACTCCTGACCTCTCGTAAACTAACATCGCACCATTTCATAGACAAGTTTCAAATTGGTATTGGGATAAACGGTTTCGGTGTCGTTTAAAATGTTGCATAATTCCATAGCAGCAAGATTGGCTCGCGGCGTAGACAGCGTATGTAATCGCACCGTTAAGGTGTTATTATTATAATCAGGAATCAAATCGGCATCACTTTGAATAATTTCTTTTACCAACATGCGACCCTGCTTATGACTCGATTTATAAGAGGGCATTAATAAATTCACCACTGCTGTCTCGGCTCGATAGGCGATCATCTTAATCACGTTCATAAATAATTTGCTCTCTGTTTTTAACCGATTATAGCGAGTATCCTCTGGCATATCTTTAATAGCAATATAATAATCAGTCTGGTTCCGTTGTGTGAGCTTCTGATCGATCTCCAGTTGATAGAGTTGAATTTTCTCCTGTAATTCCGATTGGTCTTGAATATGTTCCCTTAATTTATCGAGGTCAGCATCCAAATTTTCATCAATGATTTTATAAAATTTGGCCTGTAAACGACCTTGTTTCTCACGAAGCTTTTTGAGTTGCCGGGTCAATTGGTTGTAGCATGGATTTACGACCCGCAGTTCAGCAGCTTCATTGTCTACCCCATATTCTACCATCCGATCAAGGTCGTAATCTTGCACCATATAGCGAAAAAAGTTCTCTTGTGACCAGCGGGAAAACATCCGCCCCCCAACTTGAGCCGTCGTTATTTGCCGGTTGGTGGTGAGTACACTGGTCTGATGACCACTGTCCGACAACTTACGAATTTCTCGCATCACCAACCCATCAAGTTCTAGCTGGCATTCCCCCAGCATCATTTTCTGTTGTTTACCAATTACTGCGACGTCATGTTTTGAAAATGATGACTCACTCCATTTATCCTTCACATGCTTACGATAGGTGATTACCGCAATACGATACGTTTCCCATAACCACTTAAAAAATTTTGGCTCATACGCCTCTCGATCAAATACGATGGTAAATCGAACCCGATCCGCATCATGTTCCAACTGCTCATCATCAAGATATGCAGCCGTCTCTTTGACCAGCAGCGGAATGATCTGATCGGTTAATGATTGCTTCAGTTTGGCATTTAATTGACCGGTGACCACTAAATAGGGCTGCCCCAATTGGTCATTGATCCAATACTCAGTGGTACCTGGCAAACATAACTTCTCTCGTGCCACATACTTCTTGGGCAAATTTGCCTGCCGGCCATGATAGACTCGAACGTGACCATCAATATAAAAATAAAAACTATCCTCATCGCTGGATTGTAACCAGTGGTGAAACAAAACCGTATTATATTGTTGCGCCTTGCCTTGAGCAACGATTTGTTCGATTTTGCGGCGCAGGCATTTGGTCTCCGGACAGCGATCTAAACCCAATAGCTTACCAAATTCGCCAACCTTACATTGCTTGATCTGCTCCGGCGTCTTGATGCGACTTAACGCCATAAAACATAAAAACAATAGCACCGTTACTAAACCATAATAGCCTTTCTTTAATTGACCATAAAGCTCCCTGGCTGTTAATAACCCTTGCGCCAGCAGTGCCGGTAACAGCAGTAATACTCCAGCCTGGCAGACGTTGTTGGCTGGCTCAAATAGTGGCAACGCTTCTGGCAACTGCCCTAACGATGCCGCCACCCGTTCGCTTTCTCGACTGGCGGCGATTCCCATGCGATTACCATAATAGTGGTCGTCCACACTCCGTTCGGTCCGATGACTACCAACAACCCCGTCCTCCGATTCTAAAACAGTCAGCACTTTTTTTTTAACTTGCCCTGCTTGATGGCATAGCGTACCGCTCCCTCAGTCACACCCTCAAGTCTGGCTATCTCGCTATTGCTCACCCCGCCGTCTAATTGACGCTGCATCCGATCCAGTACCGCCGGCACAAGTTTGTAACAGTGACCACCGCGATGATCGTCCCCAAAAAATGCTCGTTCACCTTGTTCAGCTAATCGCCGGGCGTTTCGCTTCACACTGTCATAGGAGACACCAAAACAGCGGGACATCTCCACCTTCTTACATAAACCTTGCAATACAAAATTGGAGCTAATATAGCGAAAACTGTTCAGGTCTTCTACCGCATGAGAATAGATGGGGACGCCACAATGCAAATAGTTGACAATGCCATCCCGGGCAAACACTCCCAAAGTGGGCGTAATTAATTTCACTTCCCTAGGAAAAATGGGTAATAATAACTGCATCTTCGTGAGACCTCGTTTTTCGTGTCTAATCCGGGAATTTGGGGTGTTTCTAATTTACGAATCTGCAGATGAAAATAAAAGTACTTTTTGAAATATAGCGTATTATTTTCACATTAGTTAACAGCTACTTCTTCCGCTCAACTCTCCGTTTGAGGTCAGGAGTTCTGAACTTCATGAATTCATCAGGAAAATATGTCACCTTTAGATCGAAAGGAAAATTCTTCCA
>CBFDBN010000322.1:0-5139 GCA_965603055.1 uncultured bacterium
TTCGCCCTTCGCCCTACACCCTACGCTCTACGTTAAAAAGAATGTCCATAAAAATCGAATTTCAAAAGCAAGAAATAAATTATCAAAAGAGGAGCAGACAGTGAAATCAAAGTTTTTTTTATTAGTAATCTTAATGAGCTGCGGGAATCCAGATACAGGCTCGGATACTGATATTGCCGTACCGGTTTCGGTTGAGGAGATCAAATTCAAGCCGATTGAAGAGTTTCTAACTACGACAGGGACAGTCAATGCCATAAAAGATGGCTCGATGAAATCAGAGACTGCTGGATACTATCGCCTGGCAAAAAATCCGAAAACCAATCGTTCCTTTGCATTGGGCGATTTTGTAAAAAAAGGTCAAGTTATTATTTACCTGGATAATCCTGAGCTGGAAAATAATACGAAAATTGAATCTCAAAAGCTAAACCTGGAAATTTCAAAGCAGGAATTTGAAAAGCAGCAATCGCTGTATGAAAAAGGCGGGGTGACACTTCGAGAGTTAAAAAATTCAGAAAAAACCCACATGGATGCTGAGTATAATTATGAAAATGCCAAAATTCAATTGTCGAAATTAAAGATCACAACACCGTTTGACGGCGTCATTGTAGATCTGCCTTACTACACGCCAGGGATTAAAGTCGAGACCAATCAAAGCATGGTTCAGGTGATGGACTATCGCAAGCTGTACATGGATGTGAGCCTGCCGGGCAAAGAATTAGGCCGAGTAAAGATTGATCAATCCGTTCGAGTGATGAATTACACCATGCCTGATGATACGTTGAATGGCAAAATTACCCAGGTTTCCCCGGCTATTGATCCGGATACCAGATCATTTAAAGCTTCGCTGGCTATTGATAATCCTGATTGGCTGCTCAGACCGGGCATGTTTATTAAAGCTGAAATTGTAGTAGATAGTAGAGATAGCGCTATTGTCATACCCAAAGATATAATTTTATCCCAGCGACGGGGTAAAACTGTTTTTATCGTTGAAAGAGGAGCAGCACAACAACGTGTTATTTCTACCGGGCTGGAAAACCCTGAATTTGTTGAAGTAACAGATGGTTTAAACAAAGATGAGCGTCTTGTTGTGAAGGGATTTGAGACGCTGCGGCATCGTTCTAAGGTGAAGATTATACGATAATACAAAGATTTTAATTGGGAACACGGATTGAACGGACACAACGGATCGAAACGGATTTTAAATATCAGTTCGAATCCGTTAAATCCGTTCGATCCGCGTTCTATAAAAAAAATATTGGGCTTTGTACAACTATGAAAAAACTCACACAATTCTCAGTAAACTATCCAATTACGATATTAATGCTGGTGTTAGCCGTCATTCTACTCGGCTATATTTCTTTCAGCAAATTGGGGATCGATCTGTTTCCTGATTTGAATAACCCAAGAATTTTTGTGGAATTGAAAGTTGGGGAGCGACCGCCAGAGGAGATTGAAAAGCAGTTTGTCGAAAGTATTGAATCACTAGCAATTCGGCAGAAGAAGGTGATCCAGGTTTCTTCGATCACAAGGGTTGGCTCGGCGCAGATTACGGTGGAATATAGCTGGAATGCTGATATGGACGAGGCATTTCTCGATCTACAGAAAACGCTGACGACTTTCAGCCAGAATTCCGAAATCGATGAGTTGACGATTACACAGCACGATCCCAATGCGGCGCCAGTTATGCTGCTGGGTCTTTCCCATCCACAGATTGAAGACATGGATGAGTTGCGCCGAGTGGCAGAAAATTATCTCCGCAATGAGCTGATTCGGCTGGAAGGAATTGCTGAAGTCGAATTACTGGGGCAGGAAGAAAAGGAAGTCGTTATTGAAACGAATAATTATTTATTAGAAGCCTATAATTTATCACCGTCGGCTGTCTCGGCTCGAATTCGTAATTACAATCGCAACGCATCGGGCGGGTCGATTGTGGAGATGGGTATAAAATACATCATCAAAGGCGTCGGGGAGTTTCAATCGATTGATGAAATTGGTAATGTTATTGTCACCTACGCCCAGCCAACGTCATTAACAACAGGGGGTCAAACGAGTACAACTACCGAGCGAGTCCCAGTTTATTTGAGAGATGTGGCGAAACTTTCATTCAAAAATAAAGAGCCGGAGAACATCGTTCGAATCAACCAACAACGCTGCATGGGACTGGCGATTTACAAAGAAACCAAATTCAACACCGTAAAAGCCGTGGATGATTTGCTCGAAGCGCTAGGAAGTTTGAGAAAAGCATTACCCGGTTATGAGCTGACTATCATTCAAAACCAGGGCGAATTTATCACCACCGCTGTTGATGAAGTAAAGCAAACCGCCTTGATCGGAATTATCCTGGCTGTGATTGTGTTGTATGTTTTCCTGCGACGGGTTGGCGTAACGACTATCATCAGCGTAGCAATTCCGATTTCGGTGATAGCAACTTTCAACCTGATGTATTTTAAAGGCCTCTCGTTGAATATCATGACGCTTGGTGGTCTTGCCCTGGGCGCTGGAATGCTGGTTGATAACGCCATTGTGGTGATGGAAAATATCTTCCGTAATCTTGAATCAGGAATGTCTTTAAGAGAGGCGTCTATTACTGGCACGGCACAAGTCGGCGGCGCTATCACGGCTTCGACGATTACGACCATCATCGTATTTCTGCCGATTGTCTATCTGCATGGCTCGGCTGGGGAGTTGTTCAAAGATCAGGCGTGGACAGTTGCGTTTTCACTTTTATCATCGTTGGTCGTGGCCATTCTGGTCATCCCGATGTTAAGCGCTCGTCTTCTAAAAACATCACCAGACAAGTCATTGCATAAATCAATACGTTTTAAGAAGTACGGTGATTTTCTTGCCAAAATTCTGGATAAAAGATGGGCAGTCATCATTGGCGCAGTGGTGCTGGTGGTTATCGCGGCATTATTAATCCCCATCGTGGGCAGTGAGTTCGTGCCTAAAACTGATTTGAATGAATTTTCGATTGAGTTAAAACTCCCCGAAGGAACTGAGTTGTATCGCACCGAACAGACAGTGGACAATATTGAGCAGATTATCAATGCGATTTTAAAAGATGATCTGAAAACAATATACAGCAAAATTGGACCTTCTGTCGAGCTGAGTGGCGGTGAAAGCTCTATTTTTGAGGATGAAAATACGGCAACGATGAAAGTAATCCTGAACCAGGATCATAAAATTTCTTCTAACGAATTCATTTCGAGATTAAGCAAAGCACTGGCTGATGTACCTGATATTGAAATACAATTTATTCAGGAACAAACCGCATTACAGACGACATTGGGAACGGAATCTGCACCAATCGTGGTCGAAGTTAAGGGAGAAGATCTGGAAATCCTTCAACAATTAACCGAACAGGTGAAACAAAAGATGCAACCGATGAAAGAGTTGGTTAATCTGGAAACCAGCTTTGATGAGGGACGTCCCGAAGTCGATGTGGTGCTGGATCGAGTCAAAGCCGGAATTTACAACGTCAGCATCGACAATATCAGTTCTCAGTTGCAGGATCAGTTGATCGGACGAAATGCCGGTCAATGGGAAAATGAGGGTGAATTGCAGGATATCACCATCAGATTGCCCTACCTCAGTGTCAATCAAATTGAAGACATCACGATAGAAAGCGGCGATCAAAAAATCCGATTGGATGAGTTAGCAAACATCCGTATGTCTACCGCACCGAAAGAGATCAATCGAAAAAATCAGGCTCGGATCGGCAAAGTCACAGCACATTTGCAAACCGATAAGCCGTTCGATCATGTTGTTCGACAGATCGAGCAACAGATAGATGAAATCGATTTCCTGCCAGAATATCAATATCAAATCACTGGTGAAGAACAGAAACGAAAAGATGCATTTGACAATTTGAAATTTGCCTTGATCTTATCGATCATTCTGGTCTACATGGTGATGGCTTCCCAGTTTGAATCATTGATTCATCCTTTTACGATTTTACTGACCATTCCTTTAGCAGGAGTCGGCGCAATTTTGATCTTTTTTATTCTGGGCAAATCGCTTAATATTATGGCTTATATTGGAATCATCATGCTGGCTGGAATAGCTGTAAACGACTCCATCATTCTGGTCGATGCCATAAATCAATTAAAGCGAGAAGGACTTTCCCGTAAAGAAGCGATTATCGAAGCGGGACAGCGAAGGATCCGTCCCATTATCATGACCAGTTTGACCACGATTTTAGCTTTGTTGCCATTAACGTTCGGCTTTGGCGAAGGGGTTGCTCTGCGGTCACCAATGGCGCTAGCAGTGATTGGGGGATTGGTCACGTCGACGTTGTTGACTTTGATCGTGATTCCGTGTGTGTATTCTGTGTTGGATCAACTTGCTTGGAAAAAATATTCATAATTTGTGTTCAACATGACAACCTATTGACCTGTCATTTCGACCGAAGGGAGAAATCTGGCTAAAGCAACAAATTTCAATTTATGAATGATCTGGGATCTAACAGATTCCTCACTTCGTTCGGAATGACACAAAAAATTTAGTGGATTTAAAACACCATGTCATTTCGACCGAAGGGAGAAATCTGGCTAAAGCAACAAATTTCAATTTATGAATGATCTGGGATCTAACAGATTCCTCACTTCGTTCGGAATGACACAAAAAATTTAGTGGATTTAAAACACCATGTCATTTCAACTGAAAGGAGAAATCTGGGCAAAGCAATTGATTTCAATTTATAGGTGATTTGGGGTCTAACAGATTCCTCACTCCGTTCGGAATGACACACAAAATTTAGTAGATTTACAACACTTTGTCATTTCGACCGAAGGAAGAAATCTGGGTAAAGCGACTAACTTCAATTGTTATAGATGATTTGGGATCAAACAGATTCCTCACTTCCTCGGAATGACACAGTAAATTCAGTAGATTTAAAACCCCTTGTCATTTCGACCGAAGGGAGAAATCTGGATTGAGCAACTAAGTTCAATTTATAGATTAGCTAGGATCAACCAGATTCCTCACTCCGTTCGGAATGACACAGAAAAGTAACAAGGTAAACAATAATCATGAACCTCATCCAATTCGTCATAAACAGAAAAACCTTCATCAGCATGCTCTTTATCGGGCTGGTGCTGCTGGGGTATATTTCTTATAAACAATTGCCAGTGGAGCTGT